>JBBIQE010000017.1:0-38010 GCA_037442485.1 Methylomirabilis sp. (SeqCode) | reverse complement strand
CCGGAGCTCGTCCTTCCGCGCCGGCCTCTCGCTGTTTCGCTCGACCGGCCGACCGGCGGGGCCAGTCCGGCAGCGGCCGTGGGGCTGGCCCCGACCTCGCTGATGTCCTAGAATTATTCCGGGGGGGCTATGATCTCGCTCCGACCTTGCGACACGCCATGTCCGAGCACTGCATCCTGATCGAGGGGGCCAGGCAGCACAACCTCAAGGGCCTGAATCTCAAGCTGCCGCTCAACGAGCTGATCGTGGTGACGGGGGTGAGCGGCGCCGGGAAGTCCTCCCTGGCCTTCGATACCATCTACGCCGAGGGGCAGCGGCGCTACGTCGAGACCTTCACCCCCTACGCCCGGCAGTTCCTCGAGCGCATGGACAAGCCGCGGGTCGACCGCATCGAAGGGATTCCACCCGCCATCGCCATTGACCAGACCAATCCCGTCCGGACCTCGCGCTCCACCGTGGGGACGATGACGGAGCTTACCGACCACCTGAAGCTCCTCTTCGCCCGGGCCGCCCGGCTGTATTGCCGGGGCTGCGGCCGCGAGGTGAGGCGCGACACCCCGGAGAGCATCGTCCAGGAGCTTCTCACCCGCGCGGCCGGCGCGCCCGCCGCGCTCATCACCTTCCAGGTCCCGGTCCCCAAGAACTTCACGGCGGCGGAGGCGAGGACGCTCCTGGCGAGCCAGGGCTACACCCGCATCCACCGCGAGGAGAGCGGCAGGCTGGAGGTGATCCAGGACCGGGCGTATCTCGCGCCGGAGAGCCGCGGGCGCCTCGTCGAAGACCTCGAGGCGGCCCTCCAGCACGGCGGCGGCCGGGTCGCCGTGTACCCGCTGGACGCCGAGGGCCGGGCCGGGACGCCCTGGCGCTATTCTTCCGCTCTGCACTGCCCGGACTGCGACCTCCACTACCCTGATCCGGTGCCGAACCTCTTCTCCTTCAACTCGCCCATCGGCGCCTGCCCAACCTGCCGGGGCTTCGGCCGCACCATCGGGGTGGATTACGGCCTGGTGGTGCCCGACGAAAGCAAGACGCTGGCCGAGGGGGCGGTGCGCCCCTGGCAGACGGAATCGTACCGCGAGTGCCAGGAGGATCTCCTGCGCTTCGCCAGGAAGCGCGGCGTGCCCGTGGACGTCCCGTGGCGCGACCTCAGCCCGGCCCAGCGGCGCTGGGTGCTGGAGGGCGAAGGGGACTGGGAGGACGGCGTCTGGTACGGCGTGGGCCGGTTCTTCCGATGGCTCGAGACCAAGAGCTACCGGATGCACATCCGGGTGCTGCTGTCCAAGTACCGCGCCTACACCCTCTGCCCCGCCTGCCAGGGGGCGCGGCTCAGGCCCGAGGCGCTCTGCTTCCGTCTGGGCACGAAGGAGGATGCCGACGCCGTCCTCCCGCCGGAACAGCGCTTCAAGCCCGCGGAGGTGGGCCTCTCCGACGCGCAGTTCGCGCAGCTTCCCGGCCTCGGGATCCACGACGTCGTCTGCCTGCCCATCCAGCGGGCGCGGGCCTTCTTCGACCGGGTGCACCTGCCCGCGCCCCTGGATGAGGCCACGGCCCTGCTCCTCCGCGAGATCCGGACGCGGCTCAGCTACCTCACCGAGGTGGGGCTCGGCTACCTGACCCTGGACCGGCAGTCCCGCACCCTCTCGGGCGGGGAGGCCCAGCGGATCAACCTCACCACCGCGCTCGGCACCTCGCTGGTCAACACGCTCTTCGTCCTGGACGAGCCGTCCATCGGGCTCCACCCGCGCGACATCGGGCGGGTGATCGGCGTCCTGCGACGGCTTCGCACGGCCGGGAACTCCCTCGTGGTGGTCGAGCACGATCCCCAGGTGATGCTCGCCGCCGACCGCATTCTGGAGCTGGGGCCCGGCCCCGGCGAGCGCGGCGGCGAGGTCGTGTTCTTCGGTCCGCCGAGCGAACTCCCCCACGCGAAGGGCTCGCTCACCGCCCGGTACCTCACCGGCAGCACGTGGGGGGGTGCGGAGGGCTCGGCCCGGCCGCCGGGGAAGGCCCGTCTCCAGATCCTGGGCGCGGCCGAGAACAACCTCAAGGGGATTGACGTGGAGATTCCCCTCAACCGGCTGGTGTGCATCACGGGGGTCTCGGGCTCGGGCAAGTCCACGCTGGTGCAGGATGTGCTCTACCGCGGCCTGGCGAAGCTCGCGGGCAAGCCCGTGGAGACCCCCGGACGCCACCGCGCCATCCGGGGGGGCGAGCAGATCCGCGAGGTCGTCCTGGTGGACCAGTCGCCCATCGGCCGGACGGCCCGGTCGAACCCGGCGAGCTACGTGGGCGCCCTCGATCCCATTCGCCGCCTCTTCGCGGCCGAGCCCGAGGCCCGACGCCGCGGCTACACCGCCTCCACCTTCAGCTTCAACGCCGGGACCGGCCGCTGCCCGAGCTGTTCCGGCTCGGGCTTCGAGCGCGTGGAGATGCAGTTCCTCTCGGACGTGTACCTCCGCTGCCCGGACTGCGAGGGGCGGCGTTACCGGCCCGAGGTGCTGGAGGTGAAGCTCTGGCCGGCAGCCAGCACCCAGCCTCGCCCGGACCCTCCCCCCTTGAGTGGGGAAGCCAGGGAGGGGGGTCGTGGGCCGGCCGGGGGACGCTCGATTGGGGATGTCCTGGACATGACGGTCGCGGAGGCCCTGGAGTTTTTTGCCGGGCGCCCCGAGGTGGTTCGGGCGCTGGAGCCCCTGGCGGCGGTGGGGCTCCACTACCTCAGGCTGGGGCAGCCCGTGCCCACCCTCTCGGGCGGCGAGGCGCAGCGGCTCAAGCTGGCCGGCCACCTCGTGCAGGCCAACACACGCCAGACGGATCCGCGGGGGACGCTCTTCCTCCTGGACGAGCCGACCACGGGGCTTCACTTCGACGACATCGCCACGCTCCTCGCGGTCTTCCGCCGGCTGCTGTGCGCGGGGCATTCCCTGGTGGTGATCGAGCACAACCTGGAGGTGATCCGCGCCGCCGACTGGATCATCGACCTCGGGCCGGAGGGGGGCGAGGCGGGCGGGGAGGTCATTTGCGCCGGCAGTCCGGAGGCCGTGGCGGCGTGCCCGAGGAGCCACACCGGCCGGGCGTTGCGGGACTATGCCCGGGTGCCGATTCCGGAGGGGAGGGGGGAGGCCCCGCGGTCCCGCCTCGGGCGGGACGCGGGACAGGCGGCGGTCCAGGAGGTCTCGCCGGCCTACGCTGCGGACCACGCCATCCGCGTCTACCGCGCCCGCGAGCACAATCTGAAGAACATCGACCTCAGCATTCCCCGCGACCGGTTCACGGTGATCACGGGGGTCTCGGGCAGCGGCAAGAGCACCCTGGCCTTCGACATCCTCTTCGCCGAGGGGCAGCGCCGCTACCTGGAATCCCTGAACGCCTACGCCCGGCAGTTCGTGGCGCCCGTCTCCCGGCCCGACCTGGACGCCGTCTTCGGCATCCCGCCCACGGTGGCCATCGAGCAGCGCACGAGCCGCGGCGGTCGCAAGAGCACGGTGGCCACGCAGACGGAGATCTACCATTTCCTGCGCCTCCTCTACGTGAAGTTGGGGACGCAGCACTGCCCCGACTGCGACATCCCCATCGAGGCCCAGACGGTTGACGCGATCCTGACGCGTCTGTTGCGCGGGCAGCGCGGCCGGCGGATTCAGCTCCTGGCGCCCCTGGTCAGGGGGCGCAAGGGCTACTACACCGACCTGGCCCGGTGGGCGCTGCGCCAGGGGTTCTCCCACCTGCGGGTGGACGGGGTGATGACGCCCACGGGAGCGTGGCCGCGCCTGGAGCGCTTCCGGGAGCACGACATCGAGCTACCCGTGGGCGAGATCACGGTCACGCCCCGGGCCGAGGGGGAGCTGCGGGCGCTCATCGAGCGAGCCATCGGCCTCGGCAAGGGCGCAGTGCAGGTGGCGGGCGCGGGCAATGGTCGCCCGCGGCGGACAGCGGAGGAGGTGTTCTCGACCCGCCGGGCCTGTCCCCGCTGCGGGCGAAGCTTTGCCGAGCTGGATCCCCGGCTCTTCTCCTTCAACTCCAGGCACGGCTGGTGCCCGCGCTGCTACGGGACCGGGCTCGTCCTGCCGGGATTCGACGAGAACCAGACCGGCGAGGAGATCTGGTGGACCGACTGGTGGGGAGGCCCCGAGCGCGCCTGTCCGGCCTGCGGAGGAAAGCGGCTGCGCCCCGAGGCGCTGGCGGTGCGCTTTGCCGGCCGGACCATCGCCGAGATCACGTCGCTCTCCGTCGAGGCCGCGGAGCGATTCTTCCGGGATCTGCGCCTGCGCGGCCGGGCGGCCGACATCGCCCGCGACATCCTCCCGGAGATCCGGGCCCGCCTGGCCTTCCTCCGCCAGGTGGGGCTGGGCTATCTCACCCTGGACCGCGCGGCCCCGACCCTCTCCGGCGGGGAGGCGCAGCGGCTGCGGCTGGCCTCGCAGCTCGGGTCGAACCTGCGCGGGGTCTGCTACATCCTGGACGAGCCCACCATCGGGCTGCACCCCCACGACCACGCCAAGCTCCTGGACACGCTGGGCCGGCTCGAGGCCAAGGGCAACACCGTGGTGGTGGTGGAGCACGACGAGGCGACCATCCGCCGGGCCGAGCACATCCTGGACCTGGGCCCGGGCGCGGGCATCCACGGCGGGCGGCTGGTAGCCCAGGGGACGGCGGCGGACCTGATGCGAAACCCGGACTCCGTCACCGGACGCTACCTCCGGAACCCCCTGCGCCACCCGCTCGCCGAGAGGCGGCCGCGGCGGCAGGGCGAGCCGGCGCTCACCATCCGGGGCGCCACCCTGCACAACCTGAAGAGCCTGGACGTGACGATCCCGCTGGGGAAGCTCGTCTGCGTCACGGGCGTCTCGGGCAGCGGCAAGAGCACGCTGCTTCGCGAGGTGGTGCACGACAACCTGAAGCGGCTCCTTTCCCGGCCCGCCCGGGCGGGGCTGGTCGGCTGCCGCGAGATCCGGGGCTGGCAGGCCATCCGGCGCGTCCTGGAGGTGGACCAGACGCCCATCGGGAAGACGCCGCGGTCCTGCCCGGCGACCTATGTCGGCTTCTGGGACGATGTCCGGCGGCTGTTCGCCTCGACGCCCGAGGCGCGCCTGCGGGGCTACGGGCCGGGCCGCTTCTCGTTCAACGTCGCGGGCGGCCGCTGCGAAGCGTGCGAGGGCCAGGGGGTCAAGACCATCGGGATGAGCTTTCTGCCCGACGTGGCCGTGACCTGCGAGGTCTGCGGCGGCACCCGCTTCACGGCCGAGACGCGGGCCGTGCGCTACAAGGGCCGGAGCATCGCCGACGTCCTCGCCATGAGCGTGGAGGAGGCGGTGGGATTCTTCGCCGCCCACGCGCGGATCCACCATGCCCTCCGGCTCCTCCAGGACGTGGGGCTCGAATACCTCAGGCTGGGGCAGAGCAGCCCCACCCTCTCCGGCGGCGAGGCGCAGCGGATCAAGCTCGTCACCGAGCTGGCCAAGGCGCGGGAGCCCCAGCCCGGGGAGGCGACGCAGGGAAGGGAGGGGGCCGGGCGCCACACCCTCTACGTCCTGGACGAGCCCACCATCGGCCTGCACATGGCGGACGTGGAGAAGCTGGTGCGGGTGCTCCACCGGCTGGTGGATGCGGGCAACACGGTCCTCATCATCGAGCACAACCTGGACGTCATCGCGGAGGCGGACTGGGTGATTGACCTGGGTCCCGAGGGCGGGGAGCGGGGCGGGAGGATCGTCGCCCGGGGCACCCCGGAGGAGATCGCGTGCGCCCGCGACGGATCCCACACCGCACGGGCGCTGGCCGCGTTCCTGCGGCGCCGTGGCCGGGCGCACTAGAGGGGGGCCTCCCCGGGCGGGCGGGGAGCACGGCCTCCTCCTCCGGCCTCTGGCCGCGTGCCATCCCGGCGGGGAGAGGGGGGTCCCTGCCGCCTCCATCGCAATGAATGGCGCTTGGGAACGGCCAAGGGTTGGCGTACAATAGACTGGGGGAAACGAAAGGGGCATCTGAAACACGAACCTGCTTGAGAGAAGCCTTGAGGAGAGCATGGGGAAAGTGCGAACGCTCGCCTGCCCGAGGTGTCAGCGGGAGGTTCCCGCGGCCGAGGGGCGGTTCTCTTGCCCCGACTGCGGGATGATCCTGGATGTCCAGGTGGATCTCGGTCGTCTGTCGGCCGAGTTCCAGGACAAGCTCCTGCGCCGGCAGGATTCCACGATCTGGAAGTGGCACGAGTTCCTCCCCGTGGAGGATCTCTCGTGCATCGTGAGCCTGGGGGAAGGCTACACGCCCCTCGTCCATACCCGGGCGCTGGTGGAGGCGACGGGCCTGGAAGGACTCTACGTCAAGAACGACACGCTGCTGCCCACGGGCTCCCTGAAGGATCGGAGCAACGCCGTGGGCATTTCCAAGGGGAAGGAGCTGGGCGTCACCACCGCGGCTGTGGTCTCGACGGGCAATGCCGCCGCCTCGGTGGCGGCCTACGCGGCCGTGGCGGGCATGCGGGCCGTGGTGATCATTTCGGCCAGCACCTCGCCCCAGAAGGTGGCCCAGGCCGCGATCTACGGGGCCACCATCGTCCCGGTCGAGGGATCCTTCGATCAGGTCGCCGCCATCTACCGGGCCGCGGTGGAGGAGTTCGGCTGGTACGACTGCCTGTCCAGCAACCCGTACCGGCTGGAGGGGAAGAAGTCCTACGCCTTCGAGACGTGGGAGCAACTGGACGGCCAGGTGCCCGACTGGATGTGCCACTGCACCGCGGGGGGCGCGGGTGTCGTGGCGGCCTTCAAGGGCTTCCGCGAGCTGAAGGGCCTCGGCTGGGTGGAGAAGCTGCCGCGCATGGTGGCGGCCCAGGCGGAGGCCTGCGCCCCCGTGGTGCGCGCCTTCGAGCGCGGGGCGGACGCGGTGAGTCCGGTCGAGGCGGGCCAGACGATCGCCGAGAGCATCCGCGTCGGCAGGCCGTCGGCCATGGCCACGCGGGCCCTCGCGGACATCCGGGCCTCGGGCGGCGCCGCGGTGGCCGTGACCGACGACGAGATCCGCTCGGTCCAAGCCCTCCTGGCGCGGACGGCCGGGATCTTCGGCGAGCCGGGCGGCGTGGTCTCGGTGGCGGCCGCCCTCAAGCTCAAGGCGCAGGGAAGGATCAGGCCGGACGACCTGGTGGTCTGCACCGTGAGCGGCCACGGCCTGAAGCAGGTCGAGGTGCTCGATCCCTCGCGGGCCGTCAGCCGGCCCATTCCGCCCAGGCTGGATGCGCTGCGGCAGCGGATGGAGGAGCTCGCCTGACCCGGCAATGACGAACCGACAACCGACAGTGGTCAACCGGAGGGCCAGGGTGGTCGGTGGTCAGGTGCCTGCCTGTGCGCTGCACGCAGACAGGTCCGTTGGCGATTGTCCATCTTCGACTGGCGGGGACCCATGCCTCCGATCCGGAGCATCATCCACCTCGACATGGACGCCTTCTACGCGTCGGTGGAGCAGCTCGACCATCCGGCCTATCGGGGCAGGCCGGTGGTGGTGGGGGCCGATCCCCGGGGCGGGAAGGGACGGGGCGTGGTGGCGGCCTGCTCGTACGAGGCGCGGCCCTTCGGCATCCGCTCGGCCATGCCCATCTCCACGGCCTACCGGCTGTGCCCCGAGGCCATCTACGTCCGGCCCCGCATGTCCCGCTATGCCGAGATATCGGATCGGATCTTCGCCCTCCTGCGCGAGTACACGGACCTGGTGGAGCCGCTCTCCATCGACGAAGCCTTCCTGGACGTCACGGCCAGCCGCCGCCTGCACGGTCCGGCCGAGACGATCGGACGGGCCCTCAAGGCGCGCATCCGTTCCGAGCTCCACCTGGTGGCCTCCATCGGCATCGCCCCCAACAAGTTCCTGGCCAAGGTCGCCTCGGACCTGGGAAAGCCGGACGGCTTCGTCGTGGTGGCGCCGGGGCGGGAACGGGAGTTCCTGGCCCCCCTGCCGATTGGGCGCCTGTGGGGCGTGGGGCCGAAGACCGAAGCGCGCCTCAAGCGGCTGGGACTCCAGACCATCGGCCAGATCGGGCGGAGGCGGGTCGAGGACCTGGAAAGGATGCTGGGGAGTAGCGGTCGCGATCTGTGGGAGCTGGCGAACGGCATTGACGACCGGGCGGTGGTGCCCGAGCAGGCGGCCAAGTCCATCGGTGCCGAGACCACCTTCGAGCAGGACACGGACGATGGCCAGCGGATCCGCCGGACGCTGCTCGAGCTGGCGGACCGGGTGGGCGGGCGGTTGCGGCGCGAGGGATACGTGGCGCACGGGGTGACGCTGAAATTCCGGGACCACAACTTCCGGACCCTGACCCGGGCCTCCATGCTTGCACGCCCGACGGATCTGGGCGAGGAGCTGTTCCGGGCGGCCTCCGTGCTCCTTCAGGGGGTGAATTGGGCCGGGAGGCGGGTCCGCCTGCTCGGCGTGACAGCGACCCGGCTGCTGCCGGCGATGGCACCGCCCGGCGGGCAGCTCCACCTGTTCCAGGAGGCCGCTGAACCGAAAGAGCGGTTGGCCCGGACGGTGGACGCCATCCGGCAGCGATTCGGGCCGGGTGCCATCACGCGGGCATCGCTTGTCGGCCCCGGCCCGGGGAAGAAGACGACACCCAAACGGAGAGAATCCGACCGCACCGGATGAACCACGGATTCCGCAGAGTCCAGCCCCACCCTGTTCCTCCCCCCGGGTACCCCGCCTTCGGCGGGGTGCGGGGGAGGGGTGGGAGGGGGGTGCGTGCTCGGCAAAGGTTGCGGTGAAATCTTTTGGTCCTTCTTGAACCTCAGGAGGGGATCCGAGATGGCAGCAAAGGTTCCCAAAGGGCATCCGCTCGCCCGTCTGTTCGCGAGCCTCACCGCAGAGAACTTCACCGAACACCTCGGCTGGCCGGATGGCGAGGTCATCGGGTACGTCACGGAGATCCTCACCGACTTCGTGCACGTGGATCAACTCTACAAGATCCGGAACGCCCAAGGCCGGCGGGTGGAAGAGGTGGCCGAGATGCTGGCCGAGGGGGATCTGCTGCACCGGGCCGACAGCTTTGACCGCGAGCGCGAGGTCCACCGGCACATCGGGGACTACACGCTGTTCATGACGGGCATCTTCCCGGAGTTTCTCCGGCGACTCAAGACTTCCCGGACGGTCATCTCGCCCGATGCCCTCCTGGACTACATCCAGGTGGGCAAGCGGTCGTACCGGATCGTCTCCGAGTTCACCTACGGCCCGTACGGCGAGACCGCGCCCCTCTTCCGCAAGCTCTCCGAGAACTTCGAGCTGTGCGTCTACGGCCTGGGGTATGTCCGGGCCGACCTGGATCGCCTGCGCGATCCCCGCTTCCAGGCCGTGAAGGGGCGTCTGTTCGGCTGAGCGGCCGGCTCCGGAAGATTCCCGTGTCATGGCGGGGCCATACCCCGCCCTTGACACGTCCGGGGCCATCCGATAGGCTCTGGCCCGTTCTCCGGAGTTCCAGGGACCTCATCCCGCAGGGCGGAACATGGAGGAAAAATCATGGCGCGGCGGGTCGGGCGAGGGGGCGTGAATCGGCGCACGGTGCTGAAGGGGATGGGCGCGGCCGGGGCCGCAGGGGTCCTGGGTTTCCCGGCCGTCCTCAGGGCCCAGGCGAAGGAGGTCAGGATCGGCTCCATCCAGCCGATGAGCGGGGTGCTGGCGGTGGTGGGAAAGACCACCCGGCAGGGAAACCAGTTGGCGGTGGATCATGTCAATGCCGCCGGCGGGATCAAGTCCATGGGCGGGGCCAAGCTCACCCTGGTGCCGGCCGACACCCAGTCCAAGCCCGAGGTGGCCCGTGCCGAGGCCGAGCGCCTGATGCGCGAGGGCGCGCACGTCATGGTGGGCGCCTTCGACAGCGGCAACATCAACGCCATCATCCAGGTGATCAAGCAGGCGACCAAGCCCATCCCCCTGATGATTGACATCGGGGCGGCCGACCAGCTCACCCAGCAGGGGGTCAAGTACGTCCTCCGCCTGTTCGTGACCAGCAGCATCCTGGGGCGGCGGGGCATCGAATACATGCTGGCCATGTTCAGGGAGAAGGGGGTTACGCCCAAACGGGCCGTGTTCCTGCACGTGAGCGACCTGTTCGGCCAGGTCCAGGCGGAGAAGACCCTGGAGTGGCACAAGAAGCTCCATGCCCCCTTCGAGGTGGTGGAGATCATCACCTATCCCGTGACCACGCAGGATCTCTCGACGGAGGTGGCCAAGGCCAAGGCGGCCAGGCCCGACCTGATCCTGGCGGTGACGCGGCCCAACGACGCCATCCTGTTGGTTCAGGAGCTGTTCAAGCAGCGGGTGGATGCGCTCGCCATCATCGGCCCGGGGAACCCCGGGTTCTACCAGCCGACGTTTCCCAGGGCGCTGGGCAAGCTGGCGGAGTACACCCTGGCCAACGCGCCCTGGTACAATCCCAAGTCGGCCCTGACCCGGAAGGTGGCCGCGGATTACGAGAAGCGGTACGGCGATCCGCTGACCACCGAGTCGGCCTGGGCCTATCAGGGCGTCATGACCATCGCCGATATCCTGGAGCGGGCCGGCTCCACCGATCCCGACAGGTTCGTGGAGGCGGCACGCAAAACGAACATCACGGAGCACGTGATCTCCGGCGGGCCCATCCAGTTCGACGCGCAGGGGGACAATCCCGGCGCCTCCACGGCCATGGTCCAGATTCGCGAGGGGCGGCCCCGGGTCGTCTTCCCGAAGGAGTTTGCCGAGGTCCAGGTGGTGTACCCCATCCCCAAGCTGTGGGAGCGGGGATAAGCGGCCGACAGGGAGAGCCAGGGCGACAGACAGGGATCGCGACGGCGACCGGATCGGATTTCGGACCTTCGGAGTCAGAAGGGGGGCCGGAGAGCCTCGGGCTGCCGGTAGCTCTCTTCTGACTTCTTTTTTGGGGTGACGGGTTGCTGTACGTCCAGGCGGTCATCAACGGGCTGCTGGTGGGCGGGGTGTACAGCCTCATGGCCCTGGGCCTCTCGCTGATCTTCGGGGTGATGCGGGTGATCAACTTCGCCCATGGCGACATGATGGTCTGGGGGATGTACCTGTCCTACTGGCTGTTCGTGAGGCTGGGCGTGGACCCCTACGTGTCCATCCTGGTGACCGGGGCGGTCGTGTTCCTGCTGGGGGCGGTGGTGCAGCAGGGGCTGGTCAACCGGATCCTGGAGGCCCCCCACGAGATGCAGATCCTCCTGATGCTGGGCGTGGCCCTGACGCTGGAGAACCTGGCGCTGGTGATCTGGGGTCCCGATCCGCGCCGGGTGAACACCGCCTATGCGCTCCGCACCTACTGGCTGGGGCCGATCGTCCTCGACCTGCCCCGGGTGGCCACCTTCGTCCTGGCCCTGGCGCTGGCCCTCGCCCTGTACCTGTTCCTCAAGCGGACCGACCTGGGCCGGATGATCCGCGCGGCCTCGGACAATCGGGTCGGGGCGCTGCTGGTGGGGACGGACATCCTGAAGGTGTTCGCGCTGGCCTTCGGCATCGGCGCCGCCTGCGTGGGGGCGGCCGGCAGCCTGATGTCGCCGTTTCTGCCGTTCTCGCCCAGCACGGGGATCTTTTTCACCGTCACCTCGTTCAACATCGTCATCATCGGCGGGATGGGGAGTCTCCTGGGCGCCTTCGTCGGCGGCCTCCTGGTGGGGGTGAGCGAGTCTCTGGGGGCCGTGATCCTGGTGCCATCGCTGAAGGAGCTGTTCAGCTTCGTCCTCCTGATCCTCATCCTGCTGTTCCGGCCCCAGGGCCTGCTGGGGGGCAGCCGGTGAAGCGGAGGGTTGTCCTGGGGATCGCCGTCGCGGCCGCCCTCGCCGTGCTGCCGTTCCGGGTCCCCTCCAACTGGCAGAACCTGCTCATCAGCACCTTCTACTACGCCTACCTCGGCCAGGCCTGGAACATCCTGGGCGGCTACGCCGGGCAGCTCTCGCTGGGACACGCCGCCTTCTTCGCCATCGGGGCGTACACCTCGGCGGTCCTGGCGATCCACCTCGGGATCTCGCCCTGGCTGGGGATGGTGGCGGGGGCCCTCCTGGCGGCGCTCCTCAGCCTGGGCATCGGCTACCTGGGATTCCGCTTCGGCCTGCGCGGTTTCTACTTCATCCTGCTCACGCTGGCGGTGGCCGAGATCTGCCGGCTGGTGGCGCTGCATCTGCCCATCCTGGGCGGGTACACCGGCCTCTTCATCAACTTCACCCCGGACCCCTGGCAGTTCCAGTTCCAGGGGAAGATCCCGTACTACTTCATCGCGCTCGGTTTCCTGGGCGTGGCCTCGGGGATCGCGTGGCTGATCCAGCGGTCGAAGCTGGGGACCTATCTCGTGGCCATTCGCGAGGACGAGGACGCCTCCGAGGCGCTGGGGGTGGACACCTTCCGGTACAAGATGGTCGCCTACGCGGTGAGCGCGGCCCTGACCGCGCCGGGCGGCACCTTCTATGCCTACTTCCAGTTCTACCTGCAGCCCAACACGGTGCTCAACATCAACCACTCGGTGGATATTATGATCCGCCCCATCGTGGGGGGCAGCGGGACGATCCTGGGGCCCGTCCTGGGCTCGTTGCTGCTGGAGCTTCTGGGCGAGTTCTCGCGGACGTACTTCGCAGCCGGGGTGGCCGGCCTGAACGTGGTGATCTACGGCATCCTGCTGATCGTCGTCGTGCTCTTCCTGCCCCGCGGCGTGTATCCCACGCTGACCCACTTGATGCGACGGCCCGCCGCCGGGAGGCGGCCGTGAGTCTGCTCCGCGTCGCCGGCCTCAGCAAGTCCTTCGGCGGCCTGCGCGCCGTCCAGCGGGTCAGCTTCGACCTCGCCGAGGGAGAGATACTGGGCCTGATCGGCCCCAACGGGGCCGGCAAGACGACGCTGTTTCACCTGATCTCCGGGTTCCTGCAGCCCGACGAGGGGAGCGTGCGGTATGCCGGGGAATCCCTGGCGGGCCTCCGGCCGCACCAGATCTGCCAGCGGGGTATGGTCCGGACGTTCCAGATCGCCCGGCCGTTCCTGCATCTCACCGTCCTGGAGAACGTGGTCGTGGGGGCGCTCCGGCGGGTGGCCCATCGGCGCGAGGCGGTGAGGATCGCCGAGGAGGTTCTCGGCCTCACCGGCCTGCAGGAGAAGGCCGGCAGCCTGGGACAGCGCCTGACCCTCCCGGACCGCAAGCGCCTGGAACTGGCCCGCGCCCTGGCCACGCGTCCGCGCCTCCTGCTCCTGGACGAGCTCATGGCGGGCCTCACTCCCACCGAGACGGAGCGGCTGATTGATCTCATCCGCGCCATCCACGGACGGGGGGTCACCATCCTGCTCATCGAGCACGTCATGCGGGCGGTGATGGCCCTGTCGCAGCGGGTCCTGGTCCTGAACTACGGCCAGCTCATCGCCCAAGGCCGCCCGGAGCAGGTCGTGCGGGACCCCAAGGTGATCGAGGCCTACCTGGGCCAGGACTCGGCCGGCGCCGAGGCCGACGCGAGCGGATGACGGGCGGGCCATGCTCAAGGTGACCGGGCTCCAGACCTTCTACGGCGACCTGCAGGCCCTGCACGGGGTCACGCTGGAGGTCCGCGAGGGGGAGATCGTCTCCCTCATCGGCAGCAACGGGGCGGGCAAGACCACGACCCTCATGACCATCTCGGGGGTGCTCCATCCTCGTGCGGGCGCGATCGAGTTCGAGGGCCGCCGCCTCGAGCGCCTCAGGCCGGCCGAGATCGTGGAGGCCGGCCTGGGCCACGTGCCGGAGGGGCGGCAGCTCTTCCCCACCATGACCGTCGAGGAGAACCTCCAGATGGGGGCCTGCACGCGGCGCGCGCGGGCGGCGCGGCAGGAGAGCCTGGAGCGGGTCTACTCCCTGTTTCCCCGGCTGCGCGAGCGGCGCCGTCAGGTGGCCGGGACCCTGTCGGGGGGCGAGCAGCAGATGGTGGCCATCGGCCGCGGGCTGATGGGGCGGCCCCGGCTCCTGATGCTGGACGAACCGTCGCTGGGTCTCGCCCCCATGCTGGTCACGGCCATCTTCAGCATCATCCGGGACATCAATCGGGGCGGGGCCACGATCCTGCTGGTGGAGCAGAACGTCTTCCGGGCCCTCAAGCTGTCCCACCGGGCGTATATCCTGGAGAACGGGCGGATCGTGGCCGAGGGGCCGAGCCAGCGGCTGCTGCGCGATCCGCAGGTCCGGACGGCCTACCTGGGACTCTGAGTGCAAATTCGGAAATGGGGACGACCGAGAAGAGTTGTTCAACAGCCGGTTGATGGTCTATATATAGAGGCGGCCATGCCTGTGAAGCTTCCCATCTACATGGATCATCACGCGACGACCCCGGTGGCGCCCGAGGTCTTCGAGGCCATGCGGCCGTACTTCGTGGAGCAGTTCGGCAACGCCGCCTCGCGCACCCACGCCTTCGGCTGGGCGGCCGAGGCCGCGGTGGAGGCCGCGCGCGCCCAGGTCGCCGATCTCATCGGCTGCAAGCCGATCGAGGTGGTCTTCACCTCGGGGGCCACCGAGTCCGACAACCTGGCCGTCAAGGGCGTGGCGCAGGCCTACCGGGAGAAGGGAAACCACCTCATCACCTCTCAGATCGAGCACCACGCCGTCCTGGATTCGTGCAGGCGTCTCGAGAAAGAGGGCTTCCAGGTCACCTACCTCCCGGTGAGCCGGGACGGCCTGGTGGACCCGGCGGACGTGGCCAGGGCCATCACGCCGAAGACGATCCTCGTCTCCATCATGCTGGCCAACAACGAGATCGGGACGATCCAGCCCCTGGCGGAGATCGGGCGGATCTGCAGGGAGCGCGGGGTCCTGCTGCACAGCGATGCGGTGCAGGGGGTGGGGAAGATTCCCGTCCACGTGGACGCCCTGGGGGTGGATCTGCTGTCGCTCACCGCCCACAAGATGTACGGGCCGAAGGGCGTCGGGGCGCTCTACGTCCGGATGGGGAAGCCCCGGGTCAAGCTCGTGGCCCAGATGGACGGGGGCGGCCACGAGCGGGGACGGCGGAGTGGCACGCTCAACGTCCCGGGCATCGTGGGGCTGGGCAAGGCGTGCGAGCTGGCGGGGCGGATCATGACGGCCGAGGCCGAGCGGCTCACCGCGCTCCGCGAGCGGCTGTGGGCCGGGATCCGCGGCCGGCTGGATCGCGTCCACCTGAACGGCCACGCCAGGCTGCGGCTGCCCGGCAACCTGAACGTGAGCTTCGGGGGCGTGGACGGCGAGTCCCTGCTCCTGTCCTTGAAGGACGTGGCCGTCTCCTCCGGCTCGGCCTGCACCTCCGCCTCCATGGAGCCGAGCCACGTGCTGAAGGCCCTGGGCCTGGACGACGCGCTGGCCCATACCAGCCTCCGGTTCGGCCTGGGCCGGGGCAACACCGAGGAGGAGGTGGAGTACGTCATCGAACGGCTGGCCGAGCAGGTGACGCGGCTGCGGGCCATGAGCGGCGCATCCAGGGTGGGCTAGGGCGCGGCGTGGGCCATCCGTTCGGTTGCCAGGCGCTCCCGGCTTCGGCGGGGGCGAGACGCCGACCGGCGAGAGGAGTCGTCCCGTGTTCAACTACCGCCATCACGTCTTCGTGTGCATCAACCAGCGGCCGCCCGGCCACCCCAAGGGGGACTGCGCCTCCAAGGGGTCGCGGGAGGTTTTCCAGAAGTTCCAGGAGGAGGTGGAGAAGCGCCAACTCTGGGAGAGGGTGGCCGTGAACGGCACCACCTGCCTCGGCCCCTGCAACTTCGGAGCGTCGGTGGTCGTGTATCCCCAGGGCGTCTGGTACGGCCGGGTCACCGTCAAGGACGTCGAGGAGATCGTGGACCAGCATCTCGTGGGCGGCAAGCCGGTGGAGCGCCTGCTGCTTTCCAATCTGGTGGCCTCCACCGGCGGCTGACCCGGGCGCCCCTGGAGAAATCCCTGCCCCGGGGATCTCCGTTGCCGGGGCATCCTGCCGATGGTGCGCCTCCGGGCCCCTGCCGCCGGGCAGTCCGGGGAAAAATCTTCCGGCGCATCCCACTCAGGGCTTGACAGCCATTCGGCGCCGCTGATAAGAGTACACGGGGCCCGGACCTTCGCGCGGGCATGGGGCCCACGCCACGGGGTGCGGGGATGGAGTTGGGAGGGGGGAGCGTCATGAAGAAGCGTGCTGGCCTCACGGGTGTGTTGCTCCTGATCGGGCTCCTGGGATTTCCGCCGACCGGTCCGGTCGAGGCGGCCTGCCAGTTGGGCGTGCCTGCGGTGAAGGTCGGGGCGCAGGGCGCCGCCTCCGGCGCCCACGCGGATTACGGGCGGCAGATCAACATGGGCGCCACCATGGCGGTGGAGGAGATCAACGCCAAGGGCGGGATCCTCGGGTGCAAGGTCGAGCTGAAGTTCATGGACGAGGAGCTGAAGCCCGCCACCGCCGTCAAGAACACCCGCTACCTGGTCACCGAGTGGGGGGCCCACGTCCTGACCGGGGTGGACTCCAGCGGCTCGGCCATGGCCATCGGGCCGGTCCTGCCCGAGCTGAAGCGGCCCTACTTCTTCACCCACGCCGCCACTCACCGGCTCACCGAGGAGCTGGTGGCCGACAAGCACATCAACGAGATCGTCCGCGTGAGCGTGCCGGTGTACCAGGACGGGATCCTGCCCGCGCTGCTCTTCAAAGACTTCCCCAACGTCAAGCGCTGGGCCAACATCGGCGCGGACTACGAGTACGGCTACACGAGCTGGAACCTGTTCAAGGACACGTTGAAGCTCTTCCGATCTGATGTGGAGTTCGTGGCGGCGGCCTGGGCGCCCTTCGGCACGCTGGACTTCTCGGCCCATATCGCCGCGGTCATGGCCGCCAAGCCCGACGCCATCTTCGCGACGCCGTGGGCCGGCGAGGCGGTGATGCTTCTCCGGCAGGCGCAGATCCAGGGGGTGTTCGACCAGATCCAGCTTTGGTGGCAGGCCATGGGCGGCTCGGTGGACGTCCTGGAGGGCATCGCCCAGGCCGTGCAGGGCAACAAGTTCCAGGGCAAGCTCTGGGCCTCCGCCCGCTACATCCACAACTGGCCGGACAGCCCCGAGAACAAGGCCTTCGTGGAGCGGTTCCAGAAGCGGTGGAGCCGCCTGCCCAACTACTCCGCCGAGACCACGTACTCGTCGGTCATGATCGCCAAGGCCGCCATCGAGAAGGCCCGGAGTCTCGACAGCGGCAAGATCATCGAGGCCCTGAAGGGGATGCAGATCAGCACCCCGGCGGGGTTGCGGGTCTTCCGGGCGGAGGATCACCAGTTCGTCTACAATGTGCCGGCCGGCCGGGTGATGCTGGACCCCAAGTATCCCATTCCCGTCCTCGGCGAGCTGAAGGTGCTGCCGGTGAAGGATTACTACCGGTGGCCGCCCTTCACGCCCATCTCCGCGGCAAAGTAGCCATCCGCTCCTGAACCGAGCCGGGGGTTCCCGCCACCTGGCGGGACCCCCGGCCCTGCGGAGTCCCCGGGGGGCCCTCTTCCGCCGGCTCCCTGGGACGTGCGATCCACCATGGAGACACTTGCGTTCCAGGGGCTGGTCGGACTCAGCCTGGCCATGTACCTGTGGCTCGTCTCGGCCGGACTCACGATCATCTTCGGCGTCCTGGGCGTGATCAACTTCGCCCACGGGAGCCTTTTCATGCTGGGGGCCTACTTCGCCTTCACCTTCTACGGCCTCCTGGGCTGGAACTTCTGGCTGGCCATCCTGCTCAGCCTGCTGGCCACGGCCGCGGTGGGGTTCGTCATGGAGCGGTTCTTCCTCCGGTACCTCTACGGGGTGGACGAGGCGTACCAGCTCCTGCTCACCTTCGGCTTCGTCCTGATCCTGGACGATGGGGTGAAGATCGCCTGGGGCGGGGTGTTCCGGATCCCGCCGATCCCCGCCTTCCTCGACGGGGCCTACTCCGTCCTGGGCCGGCCGTTTCCCGTCTACAATCTGTTCATCCTCGCGGCCGGGGCGGCCGTGGCGCTCCTCTTGTGGCTCACCTTCGAGCGGACCTGGTGGGGCAAGACGGTGCGGGCCACGGCCTCGGACCGGGAGATGGCCAACGCTATCGGCGTGAACGTCCCCCGGGTCTTCAGCGGCGTCTTCATAGTGGGGGCCATGCTGGCGGCCCTGGGAGGCGCGCTGGGCACGCCGGTGCGCGTGGCCTCGCCGGGGCTCGGGGCGGCCATGATCATTCAGGCCTTCGTCATCACCGTCATCGGCGGCCTGGGAAACCTGAAGGGGGCCTTCGTGGGATCGCTGATCGTCGGCATTCTCAGCGCCTACGGCACGCTCCTGTTTCCGGTGTTCGAGCTGGCCCTGATCTACATGGTCATGGCCGTTGTCCTGCTGGTGCGGCCCCAGGGCCTCTTTGCCAGGTGAGTCATGCCAAAGCCGACCCTGCCGTCCGACAAGAGGGTGCGCGGGCTGGGCCGCCCCGCCGGGGCGGCCCTGGCCCTCCTCGTCCTGGCCCTGCTGCTGCTGCCGCTGCTCGGCGGCACGTACGCCCAGTACCTGGCCATCCAGGTCATGATCCTGTCCCTCTTCGCCCTGGGGTTCAACATCCTCTTCGGGTATTCGGGGTTGCTCTCCTTCGGGCAGGCGGGCTTCTACGCGGTGGGGGCCTACGGGTGCGCCAAGCTCTTGCTCCTCAAGCCGTCGCTGCTCTTCGGCGTGATCGGCGGCACCCTGCTGGCCGGCCTGGCGGCCCTCGTCCTCGGGGTCCTCTGCATCCGGCACACGCGCATCTACTTTTCCATGCTCACCCTGGCCTTCGGGATGATGATCTTCTCCATCGCGTTGAAGTGGCGCGACTTCACGGGCGGGGATGACGGGCTGGTGGGCGTTCCCCGGGCGCCCCTCACGATCCCGGGACTGCTCAGCATCGACATGGCCACGATGGAGCGATACTACTACTTCGTCCTCGTGGTCACCGTTTTCGGCGTCGCACTCGCGTACCGGCTGGTGCACTCCCCGCTCGGCCTGACGTTCCAGGGCATCCGGGACAGCGAGACGCGCATGGCCTTCACCGGCGTCCCGGTGCGCCGGTACCGGCTGATCGCCTTCGTCATCGCCGGCCTGTACGCGGGGTTGGCCGGGGCGCTGCTGCCCGCCCTGGAGAACACGGTCACGCCGCCCATCGCGCACTGGAGCACGTCGGCGGACCCGGTCCTGGCCACCCTCCTGGGAGGCATCCAGTCCTTCGCGGGGCCGATCGTGGGGGCCTTTCTACTGTTCATCGTCAAGGACATCATCGTGCGCTTCACCGAGTACTGGCTGATCTGGCTGGGCGTCATCGTGGTGGTCCTGGTGATGGGCTTCCGCGGCGGCGTGGCGAGTCTGGCCGAGGCGAGATGGCTCCGCCTGCGGCAGGGCCGGGAGGATGGATGATGGCCCCCCTGCTGGAGGCGCATGCCCTGCGGAAGGCCTTCGGGCGCCTGGCGGCCGTGGCCGGGGTGAGCCTCGCCTTCGCCGAGGGGACCCTCGCCGCCATCATCGGTCCCAACGGGGCGGGCAAGACCACGCTCATCAATCTGCTGACGGGGCTGCTCCTCCCCGATGGGGGGACGATCCATTTCAAGGGACGGGACATCACGCGGGTGCCGCCCCACGGGCGGGTTCGGCTGGGCCTGTCGCGGTCCTTCCAGATCATGACCATCTTCCCCAACCTGACGGTGCACCAGAATCTCCTGCTGCCCATCCTGGCCCGGCGTGGGATGAACGGATGGGCGCTGACGCGGCTTTGCGGCACCACGGAGGCCAATCGGGAGGCGGAGAACCTTTTGCGCGAGGTCGGCCTCACGGAGCAGCGGGACGTCCGGGCCGGCGCCCTCTCGCACGGGGACCAGCGGCTGCTGGAGCTGGGGATCGCCGTGGCCACGCAGCCGGAGCTGTGTTTCCTGGACGAGCCGTGCGCCGGAATGAACCCGATCGAGCGGCAGGCGGTCCTGGGTCTGATGCGCAGGCTGGCGGGCGAGCGGCGGACGACATTCGTGGTGGTCGAGCACGACATGGACGTCGTGTTCGCCCTGGCGGAGCGCATCGTGGTCATGAATCACGGGCAGGTCCTGGCCGACGGCACGCCGGGCGGTATCCGGGAGAACCGCGAGGTGCGCGAGATCTATCTGGGAACCGAGGTATGACCGTGGTGCTCGAGGTGCAGGACCTGGTGGCGGGGTACGGGCAGAGCGTGGTGATCCACGGGATCACTCTCCGCGTGGACCAGGGGGAGATCGTGTGCCTGCTCGGGAGAAACGGGGCGGGGAAGACCACGACCCTCCGGAGCATCATGGGCCTCACCCCGCCGCGATCCGGAAATGTCCTCTTCAAGGGGACGGCGGTCCAGCGGCGGCCCCCCTTCCAGATCGCGCGGCTCGGCCTCGGGTACGTCCCCGATGACCGGCGCATCTTCCCCGACCTCACCGTGCAGGAGAACCTGGAGCTGGCCCGGCGGGTGTCCGGGCGTTCGGGCCGCTGGACGGTGGAGCGGGTGTGCGGGATGTTCCCCGTCCTGGGTGGTCTGCTGGATCACAAGGGCAATCACCTGAGCGGCGGCGAGCAGAAGATGCTGGCCATCGGGCGGGCCCTGATGCAGGAGCCGGACCTCCTCCTCCTGGACGAGCCCATCGAGGGGCTGGCACCGCTGGTCGTGAAGCACCTGGCGGAGGCGCTCCGCCAGATCCGCGATGCCGGAGTGACCATCCTGCTGGCGGACCAGAACGTGAAGTTCTGCCGGAAGGTGGCCGACCGGGGCTACATCCTGGAGAAGGGCCTGATCCAGTTCGAGGGGAGCCTGCAATCCATCTGGGAGAACGAGGCCATCCTCAGCAAGTACCTGGCGGTGTAGCCCTCCCGCCCCACCTCCCCGAAGAATACGAAAGCCACCCGCGTAGAATAACGCACCTCGCCTTGAATAGGTGTCCGGTACCAAATTGCCTGAAGCCAAATCAGCTTCGGAAGGGGGGCCGCGAGAACGAAGAGCGCAGGGTCTACGCAGGCACAGTTTTCCGAGGGCGTCTTCGGAGAGGGATCATCTCGTACTGGGATCCGTCCGGGGCCACGTACACGTGGCGAACCTTACGTCCCTTGGTCCAAGTGCGCAGAGGGACTAAGTCCTCCTTGGCAAAGTAGGTGGTGGAGTCATGGGTGGCCCAAAACTCCGCCACGCGCGCTGGGTCCCCAGAGGGGGGCGTCGGCCTCCTCCTCCCCCTATCGCGTGCGGTACCAATCTTTTTCATGGCCCGTCATATCCCTCGCCGTAACCAGCCACAGCACCAAGCGCCCCTCTGGCCTCGTGACCATCAACAGATACCGGCCAGCCTCTGTCCGCCCGTAAACAAGCCTTGTTTCCCAACGACCGCGTGTGATCAAAGCATGGGGGTCTTCGAAGGCTTCTTGTACCTCCTCGATGGCCACCCCGTGCTTGGTGGCGATCTTGCGGACCACCTCCTCTGTCCAAACCAGCTCGGGACGGATCGGCTTGGGCACGCTCTCAGCTCGGGTCGAACGATACCATCGTTCCGGCGGCAGGTCAAATTCGCTTGCCAGGCGCTGGCCCTGCTGCAGGGCCACCTCCTTCGCGCTTGGATAGCAAGCTGCCAAGGCGCGCGGATCGTATCACCACCGATGATGGTGTCAACGTCAAATCTGGCTTCGATCCGTTCGTGGGATAGGCTCTTGATATAGGTCCCTTTCCCTGGGGAGACAATACCCGGAGCCAAAACCGTCTGCCGGGCAAGAAGGGGTGGGACATGTTCGAACAATGTGATATAGAAACGAAGGAGGCTGCCCCTCGACCGATCCGGCGAAATAGACTGGATTGTCTGAGGGTCGGCGGCGTGGAAGACATGTCGGATGGGATCAGGAGGACGAGCGATGAATGAACACCGATCCCACCGGCCGGCGGTGATGGGAAGGCGGGGAATGATCGCCACGGCGCATCCCTTGGCCAGCGCGGCCGGGCTGGAGATGTTCTGGCGGGGCGGCAACGCGGTGGACGCCGCCGTGGCGGCGGCGGCCACGCTCAACGTCGTCGAGCCGTTCATGTCGGGCATCGGCGGGGACGGGATGCTCCTGCTCTTCCTCGGCAAGACGCGCGAGCGGAAGGTCCTCGACTTCATGGGCCGGACCCCGTATGCGGCCCGGCCCGAGGCCTGCACCGAGGCGGATCTGCAGAAGGGGCCGAAATCCTGCCTGGTGCCGGGGAACTTCGCCGGCTGGTGGGAGGCCCTGCGGGCCTACGGGCGCCTCAAGCCCAAGGTCGTCTTCGGACCGGCGATTCGTCACGCCGAGGAGGGATTTCCCCTCACGTATCGAGGAGCCGCCTTTTTCGCCGAGCACCGCGCAGGCCTCGGGCCGGAGGCGGCGGCCCTGTTCTGCGCGAACGGCCGGGTGCCGCGTCCCGGGACGACCATCAGCCACAAGGCGCTCGCGCAGACGCTCCGCCTCCTCACGGCGGAGGGGCCGGATGCCCTGTATCGAGGGGACCTCGGAAGGCGGATATGCGACGCGGTCCAGGCGGCGGGCGGCTGGCTGAGCATGGAGGATCTCGCGGCCTTTCGCTCCGAATGGATCGAGCCCGTGGTCTCGACGTTTCGCGGCGACGAGGTGGTGAGTGTCCCCCCGCCGGCCGCGGGGACGCAGGTCCTGGAGACGTTGAACATCCTGGAGGGGTTCGACCTCAAGGCCCTCGGCCACAATAGCGCCGAGGCCCTGCATCTCATTATTGAGGCGGTCAAGCTCGCGATGGCGGATCGCGTCGCGTACCAGGCCCTCCCCGATCCGCCGGCGGCCGGCCTGGTGAGCAAGGGGTACGCCGCGGCGCGGCGGGCCCGGATTGACCGGGAGCGGGCGGCCATCAGCGGGGGTGAGCGGTTCTTTGCCGAGGGGCTTCCGGGCGAGGTTACACCGGGCGATCCTTACGGTTACCAGCGGGAGCACACGACGCACCTGAGCGTCGTGGATGCCGAGGGGAACGCGGCCTCCATCACCCAGACGCTTGGCAGCCCGTTCGGCTCGGGCTTTCTCGCCAAAGACACGGGGATCCTCCTGAACAATCTCTTGATGTGGAACGACCTCGACCCCCGGAGCCCGAACGTCCTGGCGCCTCACCGCAAGGTCGAGACCCGGATGGCCCCGACGCAGGTCTTCCGCGATGGCCGGGTGCTGGTGGCCATCGGGACGCCCGGAAGCTACGGCATCCCGCAGACGACGACGCAGATGCTCCTGAACGTCCTGGAGTACCGGATGAACATCCAGGAGGCCATCGAGGCACCCCGGGTCCGCGTGTACCGCGACCGGGCGGTGGACGCCGAGGCCCGGATTCCGGCCGAGGTGCGCGCTGAGCTCGCGGCGCGCGGCCACCAGATTCGCGATCTGCCGGAATGGTCGTGGGTCGTCGGGGGCGGGCAGGGGGTCTTCGTGGACCCGGAGACCGGCGCCCTGGCGGGCGGCGCCGACCCCCGCCGGGACGGCTACGCGATGGGGTGGTGAGTCAAGCCTGCCGGAATCCGGGCACCTCGCCTGAGTGGCCTGGCCCGCTATTCGCAGCAACTGGCTATGCTGACCGATGACGGCGCCCCCAAGGGAGAATCGAGGAGCGGGAGGGCGCTCCCCTCATGCCTTCTTGGTCAGGCGATCGATCTCGGCCATGTCCTCCGGGGTGAGCGCCCAATCGACGGCCTTGACGTTTTGCTCCACCTGCTCCGGGCGTGTGGCTCCGGCGATGACACTGGAGACGGCCGGTCGCGCGATCAGCCAGCTAAAGGCCAGCTCCAGGAGGCTGCGGCCTCGACTGGCGCAGAAATCCTCCAGACGCTCCACCATCTGCCAGTTCTCTTCCGTCAGGAAGCGGTTCGCGAGCCTTTGCGTGTACGTCAGCCGCGCCCCGTCCGGCAGCGGCCGGTTCCGCCTGTACTTGCCCGTCAAGAGACCGGAGGCCAGGGGAAAGTACGGCAAGAAGCCCAGCCCATAGGCCTCCATGGCCGGCAGAAGCTCCCGTTCGGGGCCGCGCGCGAGCAGGCTGTACTCATCCTGGCAGGAGACGAAAGCGTTGAAGCCGAGGTGCCTGGCCGTCCACAGCGCCTCCACGACCTGCCAGGCGGGAAGATTCGAGCAGCCGATGTAGCGCACCTTGCCCTGCCGGATCAGGTCCTCCAGCGCCCGCAGCGTCTCCTCGATCGGCGTGAGTGGGTCCGGCTGGTGGAGCTGGTAGAGGTCGATCCAATCCGTCCCGAGTCGCCGGAGGCTGGCCTCCACGGCCGAAAGGATGTAGCGGCGCGAGGCGCCTTTGAGGGTTTCCGCCTCGTCCATGGCCATGCCGAACTTCGTCGCCAGGACGATGTCCTTCCGCCGGTCCCCCAGGACCTGGCCCAGAATGGTCTCCGAGCCGCCGCGCTCGCCGTAGATGTCCGCCGTATCGAACAGGGTGATCCCCAGGTCGAGCGCCTTGTGCACGACCTTGCGCGATGCCTCGAAATCGGTACGTCCCCCGAAGTTGTTACATCCCAGCCCAACCAGCGATACCTGAAGGCCAGACCTGCCAAGGGCACGCTGCTTCATCTGTCTCTCCGTGCGCTTCGATTGTCACATCGGTGTGTCGGCCGTGGGGCCGTAGATCGAGGGCAGGGGCAGCTCCTGGAGCCGCAGGTACACCGAGAGCTGCCCCCGATGGTGGATCACGTGGCCTCGGTGGCTGCCGATGCCTGGAAGGCCGGGAGGCGCAGGAGCTTCAGCAGCTCGAACAGCCGGGCGTCGCGGCCGGTGACGGCGGCCTCTCCGGCGCCGGCCGGATACTCGTAGAAGCCGCTCCCGGCCCGGGCCCCCGTCTTTCCCGCGGCCACCTTGGCCGCCAGGACCTGCTGGGGCTCCTGGGCCTGGGACAGGTCCCGGTACAGGTAGGACGCTATCGCGTGAAAGGTGGCGAGGCCCCCGAGATCCATGAGCCGAAGCGGTCCCACCGCCGCCCAGCGCAGGCCCAGGCCCGCCGTGATGGCCTGATCCACCGCCTCGGGGCTGGCGATCCCTTGCTCGATGACGTGCAGGGCTTCCCGGATCAGGGCCAGCTGCAGCCGGTTCCAGAGGAAGCCCGGCACGTCCTTCTCCACCCGGATGGGGATGCGACCGATGCGCCGCGCCAGGCCGCACGTGAGATCCACGACCGCGTCGGCCGTCTGCTCGCCGCGGATCACCTCGACGGGCGGCATCAGGTGGGCGGGGTTCATCCAGTGAAATCCGATCACCCTCTCGGGCCGTTTGGTGGCGGCCGCGATCGCCCGGATGGGAATGCCCGAGGTGTCGGTGGATAGCACGGCCTCTGCAGGCGCGTGACGGTCCAGCGCGGCAAAGACCTCCCGCTTGAGGCCGAGATCCTCGGGGACGCTCTCGCTCACGAAGTGACACGCCTTCACCGCCTCTTCCAGCGCGGTGGTGCGGTGGAGACGGTCCAGGGCCTCCCGCGCCGCCGCCTCGTCCAGGAGACCGGCCCGGAGCATGGCCTCCTGGTTCCTGGCGATCCGGTCCCGGGCGGCCTCCAGCGTCTTCTGGTGTCGGGCGTAAAGCCGGACGGCGTATCCGGCCTGGGCGAAGGTCTGGGCGATGCCGCTCCCCATCACGCCTGCCCCGATGATAGCGATGTCCCTGATCTCCGCAAGGTGCAGCATCCCGAGGCTCCCCGCGGCAGGCTTCCAGGAGTCGTTGTTGGATCCGCTCGAAGAGGGCGGCCCGGTCAATCGTCCGCAGCCGGTGATCGCCTCCGGGAATCTCCCACCACATCGCCCCGCCCTCGTCCCGGATCAGCACGGCCTGGGCGAAGGCCCTCCGGATCGGATGGCGGAGGAGGTTCTGGGCAACCGGCGAACGTACGTCAAGACTGGCAGACTACTTTACCTCTTGAAGGAGCGGAGGGTAAAGTCCTATCCTCGCCCATGCCCCTGGGTCGTTTTGCCTGTGCAGTTCCGATGGGGACGGTGGCGATGCCCGAAGGCAACTTGTCAAGGTCTGACCCCCGTCCGGGATGGGGGGTCCGCCCGTGGGTGCTGATTCTTGCGCTCGCCGGATGGCTGGCGGGCTGCGGGCGGGAGCCCGCGCGGATCGAGACCGAGTTCCCGCGACCGGCCGTGTCGGAGCGGGTGCCGGTCGTTCTGGTACCCGGGATCAGCCGCGAGGTCGCCGCCATCCTGCGGGGCGGCGCCTTCGTGCCTTTCTCCGCGCTGGCCCTCCGGACGGATGCGGAAGCGGTGGCGCATCTTGGCGATCCCCGCTTTCCGGCCGACCGGGTCGCGGCGATGGAAGCCCCGGCGGTGCTGGATCGGGCGCTCCGGGGGACGGAGGTCCGCGGGCTGCAGCCGCTGATTGATGCCCTCATTCGCGGGGAGGGATATGTCCGGGGCAGCCCCGACGATCCCCGCGACAAGGACTATCCGGGGAATCCTGTGGCCGAGCGGGAAGACCGGAGGCACCCCGCCTCGCTGTTCGTCGTCTATTATGACTGGCGCAGGGACCTGGCCGAGAGCGCCTGCGTCCTGGCGGAGCGGATCGCGCGCATCCGGGCCGCCACGGGGGCACCCTACGTCCACCTGATCGCCCACAGCTACGGGGGTGTGGTGGCGCGGTACTACATCCGGTACGGGGGACGGGACACCATACGCGAACAGGGCTGCCTCGAGGGGGAGGGGACAACGCGGGCCGTGGACAACGCCCCCGGCGGGAGGAGCGTCGGCCGTCTGGCCCTCTTCGGCACGCCCAATCACGGATCGGTCCTGGCGCTCCGGTCCCTCCTGGAGGACTTCAACCTCTTCGGGTTTCTGAGCCTCGGGCTGCGCCAGGCGGTTTTTACGATGCCCATGGCCTGGGAGCTGCTGCCCCAAGCCGGGCCGGACGGTCGGGTCCCCCTCCTTGTCGGCGCCGACGGCGATGAGCGCGTCTCCCTGTATGCGCTCAAGACCTGGGTCGAGCGGGGGTGGATCCTCGGGGGGGCGGAGGATCCGGCCCGCCTCCGCTTCGTGGCGGCGATGCTGGGAAGGTCCCTGGCCCTCCAGAAGTGCATGGACGGGCGGCACCCCGGAGAAGAGGTCGTGCCGCGCCTCGCCGCCGGCGGGCAGTGCCGTCCGACCCTCGCTCGCGCCCTCGCCACGCAGGACGGGGTGCAGTTCCTGGCCCGCCGCCAGACCGATCATCCTCTCTTCCGGCGCGCCACCGCCCCCGGGGACGGGGTGGTGACGACGGAGAGCGCGACCGGGCTTCCCCCCTCGCCCACACTCACCACGCTCATGACCTGCACCGCGCACAACGCCTACCTGCAGGCGCCGGATGTCCTGGCCCGCGTCGTGCGATTTCTCCTCGGATGAGCGGGCGGTCTATAGGCGGCAGCGCCGGCCGGCGGCGGACACACGTGCCCGGCGCTGCCGATCCCTGTCGGGGCGGCGCGAAGCCGGCCCTCATCCCGACCGTGGCGGGTCGCGGGTACATTACCAGCCTCGGGCAGGAGGGTCTCGATCCCGAGGATCCCCTGCCCGCCTCCCCGGCGCCTTCCCGAACGCACCGGGGGGGATCATACCTGTGGGGCGGAAGGATTGGCAAGTCGAAGGCTCGCGAGAAGGTTGCTTGTGGGGCAGGGCCTTCTGCGATATGATACCTGAGGTCAAGTTCTCCGCACGGGTGGCCGGGCGGCATCTGTCCACGGACGGACTGATCCAGGCCATGCAGCCCCGGGGGCCGTTGCGCTCCCCATGACGAGGGGGAAGTCATGAGACCCGATTTCTTCGGTGCCCGCAGCAGCTTGAACACGAGCCAGGGTCCGGTCACGATCTACCGGCTGAGCGCCCTCCAGAGAGCCGGCCTCGCCCCCGGCCTCGAGCGCCTGCCCTTCTCCGTCAAGATCCTCCTGGAAGGGGTGCTGCGCTCACTGGACGGCGAGCTGGTCACGGAGGCGGATGTCCGCAACCTGGCGGGCTGGCGTGCCTCCGCACCGACAACCGTGGAGGTACCGTTCCTGCCCGCCCGCGTGCTCCTCCAGGATTTCACCGGCGTCCCAGCCGTGGTGGACCTGGCCTCCATGCGCTCGGCGGTCAAGCGCCTGGGCGGCGATCCTCGCAAGATCAACCCGCTCGTCCCCGTAGACCTGGTGATTGACCACTCGGTGCAGGTGGACGTGGCGGGCACGCCCGACGCGCTCCGGCGGAACAGCGAGATCGAGTTCGAGCGGAATCGCGAGCGGTTCGAGTTCCTGCGCTGGGGCCAGGAGGCCTTTACGAACTTCCGCGTCGTGCCGCCGGCGACGGGGATCGTCCACCAGGTGAACCTGGAGTTCCTGGCCAAGGTGGTGATGACGCGGGAGCGGGACGGGGCGGTGGAGGCGTTTCCCGACACCGTGGTGGGGACCGACTCGCACACCACCATGGTGAATGGCCTGGGGGTCCTGGGGTGGGGCGTCGGCGGGATCGAGGCCGAGGCCGCCATGCTCGGCCAGCCGCTCTACATGGTCGCGCCCCCGGTGGTGGGGGTCAGGCTCGTGGGGCGGCTGCGGGAGGGGGTGACGGCCACGGACCTCGTCCTGACTGTGACCCAGGTCCTTCGGAAGAAGGGGGTCGTCGAGAAGTTCGTGGAATTCTATGGCCCCGGCCTCGGCCAGTTGAGCCTTCCCGATCGGGCGACCCTGGCCAACATGTCCCCCGAGTACGGGGCGACGATGGGCTTCTTCCCGGTGGACCAGGAGACCCTGAACTATCTCCGCCGGACGGGGCGGCAGAGCGACGCGGATCTGGTGGAACGCTATACCAAGGAGCAGGGCCTCTTCCGCACCGAGGCGGCGCCCGAGCCGGAGTTTACCGAGACGCTCACGCTCGACCTCGGCACGGTCGAGCCGAGCCTGGCGGGTCCCAAGCGTCCGCAGGACCGCGTCCCCCTTGCCCAGATGAAGGCCGCCTTCCGTCAGGCGCTCACCGCTCCGGTGAAGGAGCGGGGCTTCGGCCTCGCCGCCGAAGAGGCCGCCAGGACGGTGACGGTCCGGGTCAACGGGCAGGCGGCGGAGATCGGCCACGGGGCCGTGGTCATCGCGGCCATCACCAGTTGTACCAACACCTCGAATCCCTCGGTGCTCCTGGCGGCGGGACTCCTGGCCCGGAAGGCGGTGGAGCGCGGACTGAGGGTGCCGCCCGCGGTGAAGACCAGCCTGGCCCCCGGGTCCAGGGTCGTGACGGAGTACCTCACGAAGACGGGACTCCTGAAGGACCTGGAGACCCTGGGCTTCCATGTGGTGGGCTATGGATGCACCACCTGCATCGGCAACAGCGGTCCTTTGGCCGAGCCGGTGGTGAAGGCGGTGACCGAGGGAAAGCTCGTGGTGGCCGCGGTGCTCTCGGGGAACCGGAACTTCGAGGGGCGCATCAGCCCGCACGTGAAGGCCAACTACCTGGCCTCGCCGCCGCTGGTGGTGGCCTTTGCCCTGGCCGGCCGGACGGACGTGGACCTGACGAGCGAGCCGATCGGCACGGGGAGCAACGGCCGGCCCGTTTTCCTCTCGGACATCTGGCCCAGCCAGAAAGAGGTCGCCGATCTGGAAGGCACGATCAGCGGCGAGATGTTCGTCAGGACGTATGCCAACGTCTTCGACGGGAACCCCGCGTGGAACGCCATCCCGGCGGGGGGAGGGGACCTGTTCGAGTGGAAGGAGGAGTCCACCTATATCCAGGAGCCCCCGTTCTTCCACGGGCTCACGCTGGAGCCGCCCCCCCTCCGCGACATCCGGGACGCCCGGGTGCTGGCCATCCTGGGCGATTCGGTCACCACGGACCACATCTCGCCGGCCGGGGATATCGCCGAGGACAGCCCCGCCGGCCGGTACCTGATCTCCCGAGGCATCAGGAAGCCGGACTTCAACACCTATGGGGCGCGCCGCGGCAACGACCGGATCATGGCGCGGGGAACCTTTGCCAACATCCGCCTCAAGAACCTCATGGTGCCGGGTGTCGAGGGGGGCGTCACGATCCACGTGCCCTCCGGCGAGCGCCTGGCCATTTTCGACGTGGCCGAGCGGTACAAGACAGAGGGGACGCCCCTGGTGGTCATCGCCGGGAAGGAGTACGGCAGCGGCTCGTCGCGGGACTGGGCCGCCAAGGGGCCGCTCCTCCTGGGGGTCCGGGCGGTCATCGCCGAGAGCTTCGAGCGGATCCACCGGAGCAACCTGGTGGGGATGGGCATCCTGCCGCTCCAGTTCAAGCCTGGGGAGAACGCCGAATCCCTGGGGCTCACCGGGACGGAGCGGCTGAGCATTCTGGGGATCAGCGGGCCCCTCACGCCCCGCCAGGACGTCACCGTCCAGGTGGAGCGACCCGACGGGACGAAGGCCTCCTTCACCGCCACGGCCCGGCTGGACACCCCCGTGGACATCCACTACTACCGAAACGGCGGGATCCTGCAGACCGTGCTGCGCAAGATGGTGAAGGGCTGAGAAGCGGCTGCAACAAGAGGATTGCACCGAGGCGCCGGCGGCGCTCTGGCGACAAGGCCGCTAGGGCCGCGGGGTCCCCTCCCTCCGGGGACCACCCGCTGCACATGATCAGCCCGCCGGAAGAGGGCGTCATCACCGACCGGGCGTAGGTGCCCGAGCATCTCCCCGGCTACGTGTGCGCCATCGCCGGGGGCGAGCCGCACCTGCTGGGCGATTATCTCTGCTTCCGGACCGGAGATTCCCTGCTGGTCAACGGGTATCCCCTGGGCGGCCCCTTCGACGAGGCGGCCCTGGGGCGGGCGATCGAATCGGCGGTCGTCCGCTTCGCGCCGCGCCACGTGGCCCTGATCGCGCCGAAGATCCCCGAGGAGCTGGCGGCGGGTGAACCCCGCGAGCGGGACCAGTGCTACCGGCTGGACCTGCTCCGGGTGGCCCCGGACGGGAAGCTGAGAAACATGCTCCGCCGCGCCGCCCGCGAGGCCCGGGTGGAATCCGGCCGCGACCTCCGGGAGGAGCACCGCGCCCTGATCGCCGAGTACCTCGAGAGCCATCCGGTCAGCGACGAGATCCGGTACATCCTCGGGTGAGTCCCCGCCTACGTCGCGTCCGTTCCCACCGCCCGGGTCTTCGACGCGAGGGATCGGACGGGCGCTCTCCTCGCCTTCGACGTGGCCGAGTTCGGCGCCAGGGACTACGCCTTCTACCAGTTCAACTTCCGGTCGCAGAAACGGTATGTGCCGGGGGCCTCGGACCTGCTCCTGGACGCGCTGATCGGCGCCGCCCGATCCGAGGGGAAGCGCTTTCTCGACCTGGGCCTGGGGATCAGTTCGGGCGTCCGGCGCTTCAAGGAAAAATGGGCCGGGGAGCCCTTCCTGCCCTACGAGTACTGCCGGTACCCGGCCGCCCCGCCCTGGCTGCTTCAGGCCATGCTGCCGCGGCTGTGATCCCCCCGGAGGAGGAGCGCGCCATCCTGCCCGGGCCGAGGGGTCCGAGCACAGCCTGGGCCTCATGGACCGGATTTCCGACGGGGAGCCTTTTCTCCTCCAGGACTCTCTGGGCCTGGCCCGGGACAACTGGGTCATCCTGGTGGGGTATCCTTTGACCGGCGCCTTCGCCCGGGGGGTTCGGCCGGGTGATCGCGGGAACGATGACATCCCTCCGGCCGGGGACGCCTCGGTCTTCTTCCCGGGCCCCAGGCGGCGCAGCCGCCGGGCAGGACGAACAGGTTCCCGCGGTCACGGGCACCCTCAGCGATCCGGTCCCGCCGACCGGCTCGGAGTTCAAGCCCAGGCGGGCGAGGCATCGGACGTGGTAGGCGAAGCAGGGGGGAGGCCGACGCCGTTCCCGCCGGGAGGGCGGATGCGAACCCGCGGGGAGTTTCGCCTTGACAACGAAAGCGGGACGATGCTAGCAAAGAGTCGAGGCGGGTGCCCATGGGGAGCAACGAATGGGGACTGGCGGGACAAGGAGGGCAGGACATGGACGATCGGCGGCGATTTTCGCGTCGGCAGTTTCTCCAGACCATGGCCGCATCGGGGGCGGTGACGGCCGCCGGCCTCGCCGGGCGGGAGGTGCCCTTCCTCTCGCCGCGCCGGGCCGCAGCCGCAAGCACCGTGCGGTTCCAGTTCAGCGTCCCGGAGCCCTTGCGGATCAAGCTTGTCGAATCGCTCGTTGACCAGTTCAACAAGTCGCAGTCGGAGGTCGAGGTCAAGGTCGAGTTCGTGCCCCAGGCGCAGGCCCGACAGAAGCTGATCACGGCCGTCTCGGCCGGAAACCCACCCGATGTCAGCATGATGTGGGATAACTGGCTGGGTGAGTTCGACGGCATGGGTGCCCTGGAGGACCTCACCGGCCAGATCAAGTCCTGGAAGCACTACGCCGCCACGACGCCCACGGCGTGGCAGACGGTGACGGTCAAGGGCAGGATCGTCTCCTTCCCCTGGGCCCTCACCAACGACGCCATCTTCATCCGGACGGATCGGGTGAAGGAGTACGGGCTCAAGATGCCGACGTCCAACTGGACCTGGGACGACTTCCTGGCCCTGGCCAAGGGCTTCACCAGGCCGGAGAAGAACCAGTACGGCTTCGGACTGCGCGGCGGGGGCACCTGGGCCGTTCTCTACGCCACCGAGTTCATGTACGGCAACGGGGCCCAGGTGCTGAAGGACGGCAAGGTGGCCATCAACTCGCCGGAGGCCGTCCAGGCCTTCGAGTGGTACGTGGACCTCGTCCGCAAGTGGAAGGTCACCCCGCCCAGCGCGCCCACCGACGCCTATCGGCAGATCGTGGAGGGGTTCGGTCGCGGCGTGACCAGCATGTATCTCCACAACTCGGGCTCGGTGGAGGAGCAGAAGAAGTTCGTGGGCGAGCCCAACTTCGCCACGCTGCCCATCCCCATCGGCCCGGCCAAGAAGCGCGCCTCCTTCTACTTCTCCGAGACGCTCACCATGTTCAAGGCAGCCAAGAACAAGGAGGGGGCCTGGAAGTTCATGAGCTGGCTGATGGAGGACGAGCCCCACTTCGAATACTGCAAGACCCTCGGCCTGCTGCCCACGCGGGAGGCCCTCACCAAGCGACCGCCCTACACCGGGGCCGCCTACGCGGGCTTCGTCGGCTCCTTCCCGTTCTCGATCGTGAGTCCCTACCTGGCCTACCCGGGCTGGGGTGGCAAGCTCGACTCGGAGGGGGTGCCCCTGTTCCAGCAGGCCTTCGTCGGGCAGCTTACGCCGAAGCAGTGCCTGGACAAATTCGCCGAGATGCTGACCAAGAACATGATGTGAGGCGTTGCCTCATCCTCCATCGGATGGCCCCGGGTCCCCGGCGTCGGGGGCCCGGGGCCGTTTGGTGCCGAGACCGCTTCGAGGGCCATGGAAGCGAACCACCACGCCACCATCGCCGTGCCCGCGCCGCGGGCGATCGTATCCCGGCCCGCGCGGGAGGCGCTCGCCAACTACGCCTACCTCGTGCCGGCGGCCGTCTGCCTGGGGGGCACGGTCCTGTTTCCCATCCTCAAGGCCATGTACATGAGCCTGTACCAGAACGTCCTGTCCCGGCCACAGGACTACCACTTCATCGGGCTCGGCAATTACGTGCGGATGATCCACGATCCGACGTTCTGGCTGACGCTGAAGAACTCCTTCGTATGGGTCCTCTGGTCGGTCAGCCTCCAGTTCGCGCTGGGGTTCCTGGGCGCGCTGTTGCTCAACGCCGAGTTCAGGGGCCGGGCGTTTTTCCGGACCCTGAACCTGTTGCCCTGGATCATCCCGGGCGTGGTGGTGGGACTGCTGTGGGAGTATCTGTACCAGCCGAACTATGGGCCCATCAACGACATCCTCCGGCGGGTGGGGCTGCTCACGGTGCCGATCGCCTGGCTCAGCGATCTCAACCTCGCCATGCCCGCGGTCATCTTCGCCAACATCTGGCGGGGGATCCCGTTCTTCACCATCATGATCCTGGCGGGGCTCCAGGCCATCCCGGACGAGGTGTACGAAGCGGCCACGGTGGACGGGGCCAACGTCACCCAGCGGTTCTGGCACGTGACGCTGCCCATGCTGCGGCCCATCATTGTCGTCGCCACGGCCACCCGCATCATCTGGACCTTCAACTACGCCGACCTCATCTTCGTCATGACGGGCGGCGGCCCGGCCAACGCCACCCAGATCACCTCCACCTACACCCTGCTGGCGGCGTACACGGACCTGGACTTCGGCTACGCCGCGGCGCTGTCGGTGGTCCTGCTGGTCATCATGCTGGTCTTTACGGCCTTCTACCTGAAATGCACCAAGGGCGTGGAGTCGGTGGCGGGATGAGCCAGCCGCGGTCCGGAGATCTCCTGGAGCGCATCCTGGGCGGCCCGGTCCTCTGGGCCGGCCTCGCCCTCATGACCCTGTTCGCCCTGGGGCCGTTCCTCTGGGCCCTCTCGGCTTCCCTGAAGACGCGGGTGGAGCTGTACGCCACGCCCATCAGCTACATCCCCGCGCGCCCCACGTGGGTGAACTACGTGGAGGCCTGGACGTCGCGGGTCACGCCCTTCAGCCGGTTCTTCGCCAACAGCCTGTGGGTCTCCTCGGTCACCATGGTGGCGACCATCGTGATCTCCACCCTGGCCGGCTACGCCCTGGCCCGGTTCCGGTTCGTCGGGAAGAACGCGCTGATGCTGGTCTTCCTGGCCACCCAGATGTTCCCGGCCGTGCTGCTCATCGCGCCCCTGCTCTCCCAGTGGTACGCCCTGGGCCTGATCGACACCTACCAGGCGCTGATCTACTCCAACTTTTCCTTCACCGTGCCCTTCACGGTCTGGATGCTGGTCGGCTACTTCGAGAGCATCCCGCGCGAGCTGGAGGAGAGCGCCATGATTGACGGCTCCAGCCGGTTCGGCGCCCTGATCCGGATCATCGTGCCTCTGGCCGCCCCGGGCATCGCCGCCACCGCCATCTTTGCCTTCGTCTCCTCCTGGAGCGAGCTGCTCTTCGCCACCACGTTCACCAGCAGCACCGAGATGCGGACGCTCTCGGCCGGCCTCCTGTACATGGCGGGCCAGTACGAGGTCCAGTGGGGACAGCTCTCGGCCGGCGTCGTGATCAGCACCGTGCCCGTGGCCATCCTCTTCACCTTTCTCCAGAAGCACCTCATCCAGGGCCTGACGGCCGGCGCCCTGAAGGGCTAGCCCGGGCGACTCTTGAGCCCGCTGCGTGCGCGCCGCGTCGAAACCCACCCGAGCGCGAAGGCCGCTCTTGGGGGCGGTTATGAGCGACGACGAGGTCTGCGTGAGTAATCCGGCCTAGAGCGTGCGCCAGATCTCGAACGTCGACTCGCGCGCGATCTTGCCGTCACGCATCCCGAAGATGTGTACCAGCCGCAGCTCGACCCGGTCCCCGACCTTCGCAGGCGCGTGAATGAAGCCGTCGCCGGTGAGCGTGAAGCGGACGCGGCAGTCGTCCACCACCCGGTCCTCCGTGGCGAAACGCTCGATCGGCTCCAGCTCGAACGATGCGAAGTCGAGCGACGAGAACATGCGCCGGTAGTTCGCCGCCACCGCTTCCTTGCCCTCGAAACGAAGGCCCCGTGCGGGCGACTCCCACACGACGTCGTCCGTGTAGAGCGCGAGCGCCGCCTCGATGTCCGTGGCCTCGAGGGCGATGTGTGTGCCCACGACCTCCAGATTCGTGCCGACCACCATGCCGCCCCTCCCTCTGCGTGGGTTGCCGCCGCAGGCTGCCATTAGTCAGGGCGCCTGACTAATATGCATTAGACAGGATGCCTGATGATATGTCGAGATAATTCGATGGAAAAAAGTAGACCATTGATGCGGGAGATCGGCACGCTCGGCTCGATGCTGCGGGTGCCGTTCGAGGCTATGCTGGCCCACAACTGGGCCCGCATCAGGGCACTGGGCTTCGACGACGTCCGCGTGGCCCACGGCTGTGTGTTCAGGAATATCCCGGCCGAGGGCTCGCGCATCACTGAGCTGGCAGCGCGGGCGCGGATGACCAAGCAGGGCATGGCGGAACTGGTCGCCTACCTGCGCCAGCGCGGGTACGTCGAGCTGATGCCCGATCCCGAGGACCGGCGAAGCCGCCTGGTCAAGCTGACCGATCGTGGCCAAGCGGTCTTCAACGCGCTGGCCGAGGCAAGCAGTGGCTTCGAGGCCGAGTGCGGCCGGCGGGTGGGCAGGGCCACGTGGCGGCGGTTCCGGTCGCTTCTCAGGGAGGTGGCGAACGCCCTCGAACCTGAAGCTGAGAGGAACGTGGAAGGCCGCCTCGGACCGGAGGCCTGGGCCGGAGAAGGGCGCCCGGCCAGGAGACAACCGAAGCGGGGGAGAAAGGCCAGGAATCCCAATGGGGGGGGACGCTCCCGTTCGTGACGCGTCCCCTCGAACCGACCGGTAAAGGTAGCCTCCGACCGGGGCGGGCGCGGAAGCGCTGTACCGCGTTCCCCAGGGCGGAGGGGTCTGCTGGGAGGCCTGCTCGTAGGGTTGAAGGTTGCTGAGGCGCTTCTCCCCGCGCATCAAGTGCAGGGTTCGACCTCGCTCAGGCTGTCCGGTCTTCGCCTTGGCATTCTCGTGCATTTCGCTGTCCCTGGTGGCCGCGAAGGGATCAAGCGGGTTGCCCTCTGACCCTCCTGCCTTCTCCGGTCCGATCTCTCCCCGAATGTCCTAGGGCGAGGCCGGAGGCATGGCGTTCAGGCCCGGGATGGAGTATACTTCGCCGGCCTTCACCCCGTGGATCCGTCCCGTTCCATCTTGCCATGGAGGCGTGCGATGGCAAAGGCAGCCATGGGCATCACCCAGGAGCAGATCCATCGGATTGTCGCCGCCAGCCGGCCCGAGCGGCTGGCGGATCCCGGAAAGCACCCGATTCCCGGCGATCACGCCGCGCACGTGGTGCAGCTTGCCCGCTGGGGGCAGACGGCCCTGGCCGCCGACCACCTCCTCTTTCCCGAGCTGAACGGATCCCTGCCGGCCGTCGTGGCGGGGGTGATCCGGCAACTCAACATCCAGTTCGTCGGTGCGCGCCTGTTCCCGGAGGAGACCGAGGCCGAGGTGGCCCGGAAGGTGCGGCAGCGTCAGTACGCCTACGAGACGCTGCTCGAGACGGCCATCAACTTCACGGGCCTGGAGAGCCGGTGGCTGGATGGGGCCGAGCGGTGCCAGGCGACGGGAAGCATCCGCGCCGTCCTGGCGGAATGGGAGGCCCGCGAGGCGGAAGAGGGCGCGGGCTCGGTGGCGGCGGCCGTGGCGCGCCGGTTCCTCGACCGGATGAAGCTGGTCATGAAGGGGGCCAGCATGGCGGCCAAGACGGCGATCCGGATCGAGCAGGGCCTGGACTGGAACAAGCCCGTCCTCCTCCCGCTGCTGGACAAGGTCCGGGCCGAGATCGAGGGAAACATCTACACCCGCATGGTCCGCGAGGGGCACTGCCGCTTCGGCAACGACTACGCCCTGGGGCTTCGCTGGCTGCGCCACCTGGGCTTCGAGCAGGTCTCCACCAACCCGGTGCTGGCGGCCCTGGCGTACCAGGACGACCCCGACCTCACCCGGATGTTCCAGGATGAGGTGGCGTCGCACCCGAGGTTCGCGATCTGGAAGGCCGCCCCCGCGAAGTTCGCCGACGAGATCGCGCTGTATGCCACGCTGCTTGCCCTCTGGGACAACCTGCACGTCTACCGGCCGATCTTCTTCAACCTGGCCGGCGAATCGGGCGGCGGGGTGGTATCGTTCCAGTTGAACCCCAACATCGCGCACCTGGTGCAGGAGAGCATCCGCGACGTCTTCGCCGCCTTCGCCGCGGCTACCGAGGACCTCGGGGTCTACGACGACTACCTGCTGGCCGGCTATCCCGCCGTGCGCGAGCGGGCACGACCCAACATGGTGATCAAGGTGGCCGCCAGTTCGCCGGCCGCGCGGGAGATCGCCCGGACGATCAACACCTTCGGCTTCGGCAGCAACATCACGGTGATCTACACGGCGGGCCAGGAGGTCACCATGATCCTGGAGGAGCTGGCCGGGATGGCCGGCGCCATCCGGAAGGGCATCGTTCCGACCCAGCTCTACATGACCAACATGGGCGGGCGATTCGAGAGCCACCTGCGCGAGGTGAAGCTGGAGGAGCTGTTCGGCGACCTC
>JBBIQE010000016.1:0-38602 GCA_037442485.1 Methylomirabilis sp. (SeqCode) | reverse complement strand
AGCTGCCCGTCGGCGTCATCACGGCCTTCTGCGGCGCGCCGCTCTTCGTGTACCTGCTTCGCACCCGGCGGGGAGGCGACCTGTAATGCCCGGCCCTCCGGCACCTGGGCGCACCCGAAGGGTCCCCGGCAACCGGGAAGGACACGACCGCCCGGTCTGTCCCGAGGGCCCGGGACCCATTGCCGCCCGAACGGGCGACACGCCACGGGTGTCCGGAGGGCCGGAGCGCCCCCCTGCCCTCCAGATGGAGGGGGTCAGCTTCCGGTATCGGACGGGCCGGGGCGTGGAGGGGGTGACCTTTCAGGCCGCAGCGGGGGAGCTGCTCGGGATCGTGGGGCCCAACAGCGCCGGCAAGAGCACGCTGCTCCGCCTCCTGAGCAAGGTGGTGGCGCCGGCGCGGGGGCGCATCCTGATCGAGGGCCGCGACATCGGACAGCTGTCGCGCATGGCGCTGGCCCGGCGGGTGGCCGTGGTACCGCAGGGGTTTCATGTGGCCTTTCCCTTCCTCGTGGCCGAGGTGGTCCTGATGGGCCGCTACCCCCATGCCGCGGGCGGCGCCTGGGGGGGCGCCCCGGAGGGCCCGCGGGACCGGGCGGTGGCGCAGGCCGCCCTCGAGGCCACGGGCATCGCCGCAGTGCTCGGCCGCCGGATGGACGAGCTGTCCGGGGGCGAGCGCCAGCTCGTCTCCATCGCACGGGCCCTGGCGCAGGAGGCCCCCATCCTGCTGCTGGACGAGCCGACGGCTCACCTGGACCTCCGCCATCAGGGGATCGTGCTGGACATCCTGCTGGCGCGCCACCGGGCCGGGCAGGGGACCACGATCCTGGTCTCGCACGATCTCAACCTGGCGGCCGAGCACTGCGACCGGCTCCTGCTCCTCGCCGGAGGGCAAGTCCGGGCCGTCGGTCGCCCCGAGGAGGTGATCACCCCGACACATCTCGAACCGGCGTACGGTTGCCCGGTCGCGGTAGAGCGGCACCCCGTCTCGGGTCGGCCCCGCGTCCAGGGCATCCTGAACCACCGCGGCCAGGACGGCGCGGCACCGCACTAGCCCCCGGATGCAAGGGAAGCTGGTCGCCCCGAGGGGCGGGCACTCTGGCGTTCTGGCAACCAGGCACCCTGGCAGGACCCCAAAGGTTCTTCCCGAGTGCCCGAGTGCCGGAGTGCCTGATTGCCCTCGTTCCAAGGGGGGAATCCAGCACGGTCCCGCCACTGTGAGTGGGGAGCGATCCCGCATATGGCCACTGTTCCGCCGGGGGCGGAATGGGAAGGCGCGGGGGAGCCACGATCCACAAGTCAGGAGACCTATCCGGGGGAGGAGCCACACCACTTCGCGGAAAGGAGAGTGGGTCATGCGCGCGCGACTTCCCGGATGGACGGTCCTCCTGGTCCTGGGCCTGGCGTTCTGGGCCTCGCGAGCGGCCGGGCAGCAGGCAGCGCCCGAGGCGGAGCGGAGGCTGGAGGAGGTGGTCGTCACCGCCTCGCGGATCCCCGAGGCCCTGGCCAAGAGCCAGGCCGATGTGACCGTGATCAGCCGGCAGGAGCTGGAGCGGCGCGACGTGCGCACGGTGGCGGAGGCGCTCCGCAGCGTGCCGGCGCTGAGCGTCGTCCAGTCGGGCACACCGGGTGCGGTCACCAGCGTCTTCGCACGGGGCGGGAACTCCTCCCACACCCTCGTCCTGATAGACGGGGTGCGGGTCAACAGCCCGACCAACGGCATCTTCGACTTCGCCAACCTGACGACGGAGGGCGTGGAGCGGATCGAGATCGTGCGGGGACCCGCCAGCGCCCTGTACGGCTCCGATGGACTGACGGCCGTGATCAACATCATCACGCGGAAGGGGGACGGCGCGCCGAGGGGCAGCGTTCGGACAGAGTTCGGATCGTACCAGACGTTCCGGGAGCGCGTGGAGAGCCGCGGCGGGCTGGGTCCCCTCCGATACTCGCTGGATGTGGCGCGGCAGGACAGCAGCGGGAAGTTCGCCCACGACGAGTACCACCACACCAGCGGGGCCGTGCGCTTGGACTATCAGGCGCTGCCACGCCTGAGCTTCGACGTGACCGGTCGCTATACCCATGCGTTCAAGAACCTGCCGCCGGTCCTGGGCCGGTTCGATTTCGGCACCGGGGCCCCGGATCCGACGCAGAGCAGCCGCCAGGACTTCGCCGCCCTCATCCTCGGGGCGACCCACCAGGCGGCAGCCTGGTGGGATCATCGCCTGCAGCTCTCCCTGGTGGGCGAGGACGTGGACTTCCGCGACCCGCAACAGCCCACCTCGACCTCGGACACCGAGACGAGCCGCCTGGCGGCGGACTGGCAGCACAACCTGCGCCCCGTCCCGTGGGACACGCTGACCCTGGGCTTTCAGGTGGATCAGGCCAAGGGGGAGCAGACGGACCAGTTCGGCGCGGAGGTTCTGCACAAGACGATCACGAATTACGCCTTCTATGGGCAGAACCAGCTCAGGGCCTGGGAAAGGCTCGTCCTCACCGTCGGCGTGCGCGTGGACGAGAACAGCGCCTTCGGGACCCACGCCACCCCGAAATTCTCTGCGGCGTTCTTCGTCAGAGAGACGGGATCCAAGCTCCGCGCGAGCTACGGGGAGGGATTCCGGGCGCCCAGCATCAATGACCTGGCCTTCCCCGGCTTCAGCAATCCGGACCTCAAGCCCGAGAAGAACCGGAGCCTGGAGTTTGGCATTGATCAGAACCTGTGGGGCGATCGGATCCAGGCGGGCCTCACCTGGTTCCAGAGCCGCTTTCGCGACCTGATCCAGTACTCGTTCGTCCTGGGAAAGCCGGCAAACATCGCCCATGCCCGGACGCAGGGCGTGGAGGCGACGCTCGCGTTGCACCCCGGTTTCGGTCTGGACGTGGTCGGCAGCTACACATATCTGGACACGCAGGATCGGAATGGGAACGCCCTGCTGCGCCGGCCGGCCAATACGTGGAATCTGGTGGTGAACTATGTCCCGTGGAACCGGCTGAACCTGAACTCGAGCTTCCGGTACGTGGGCAAGCGCGACGACACCGATCCGGTGACCTTCGGGCGGGCCGTGAATTTCAAGTACGTCAAGTGGGACGCGGGCCTCTCCGTCACGGTTCTCAATCAGGTCGGTGTGCTTCGCAAGCTGACCGCGTATGGCAAGCTGGAGAACATCCTGGGCGTCCGGTACCAGGAGGCCCTCGGCTTTCCGGCGCTCGGGCGGAGCTATCTGATCGGTCTGTCGGGGGAATTCTAGAAGGTCCAGCGCGTGGGGCAGCGGCAGGATCGAAAAGGCAGGAGCGGCAGGGGGGAGTGGCCCCGGTGGCTGGCGGCATCCGGGCTGTTCCACGCTCTGCTCCTGGGAGGCCTCCTGCTGGCTGGAGGGCCGGCCGGCCGGCCGCCGGGGCTGCTCCGCGCACGCCTGGTGACCGAGATCAAGGCCGTGGCTGTCCCGGCCTCCGAGCGGCAGCCCCGGGCGGCGCGGGAGGCTCGCAAGGCGAGCCCCGCGCCGGCCTCCCGGGGAAAGACGATCAGGATGGCTGCAGCGCCTGCCCTGCGTGAGGCGGTCTCCCGCAGCGCCGTGGCACGGCCCGCTCCCGGCCCGGAGTCGGCTCGGGAAGTTCCCGCCCCGGAAGCGGTCCCTGGACCCCCTGCGGCGTTAGCGAAAGAGAAGGCCGCACCCGCCGGACCCATCGGCGGGGGGCAGGCGCGACCCGGCGGGGCCCGCGCGGATCCTCCGGGGCCTGAAGCTCCCCCAAGCCTGCTGGAGGCGAACGAGGCGCCCGTGGCCCATCCGTCGGAATCCGGGGCAGGGACTCGGGGGATCTTGCTGGTGCCGGCGGGAAGCGGGGGCGGAACAGGAGGGTCGTGGAGCGGAGGATCCGGCGACGGGACTGAAACTGGCGGTGGCGGCGGTGGGTCGGGAGGTATCGCGAGGGAAGGGCCTGGCAGCCTCGGAGGAGCCGGGACGGGGGTCACCGCCTCGCGGGGCGGGACAGGGGGTCCGGGTGACGGGGAGGGCACGGCCGGCCTTCTGCGCCGCATCCGCCAGCAGATCGAGCAGGCGAAAATCTACCCGGATGGCGCCCGCCGCGAGGGAATCCAGGGAACGGTCGAGCTGCGATTCCGGATCGCCGCCGACGGATCGGTGGAGGCCGTGCAGATCCTCCGCTCCTCGGGATCGCGGCTCCTGGACGAGGTCTCGGAAGAGACGATCCGCCGTGCCGCCCCCTATCCCGTCGTCCGTGGCTGGATTCGCCTGCCCCTGTCGTACCGGCTCGACCGGTAGCAGCCTCCACGCATCCGCCGCGCCGCAGCCCCCTAGGAACTCCTTGATTCAGGCGAGCCCTTCCGGCTACGATTTGCCGGTGAAGGGCGAAGGGAGTGCGCCGACACCGCACCAGCCCGGGGGCGAGGGCGCCGTCGGTGCCGTCGGCGAGCCGACTCGCCTCCGCGCCCGCGGCTCAGCCGCCGCCCCGTTGCCGCGATGACCCGTTGCAAAGAGAAGGGCAACGGGCACCCCGCGGAGGTCTGTGCGCGCCAGCGGACCGATCGGCGACTCGGCAAATCTCCTTGTCCCGCGGACCTCCCTTTCCTATAATCCCGCCCGGGGGCGGCATGGCCTCCGGTCCAAGCCGCTTTCCGCATGCCGCCGCCACATCCATGGTGCCACAATCTGTCCTGAGCAGAACGTTCACGGTCTCGCTCTTGCTCCATGCGGCGGTCATCGGCCTGTTGGCGCTGGAGACCTCGAGACGGCCGATTTTCTCTGACGCCCCCCTGCGCGTGCGCATCCTCCCGCCGGCGGCTCCTGCCGCCCCGATCCCGGCGCCGCCCCCGGCAGGCGGGCCGGGCGCCGGCCAAATGCCCCGCGAGGTCGTGCGTCCCGTGATGCCGCCGACGCGCGGGGAGAGGCCGACGGAGCGCTTGATCCCCCGCCCGATCCCGACGCCCGATAAGCCGCCGATTCCCGAGAAGCCCTTCATCCCCGACAAGCCCGCAGTCCCGTCTCCGCCCGCCCAGGCCACCGCACCTCCGGCGCCCGAGCCCACCCGGCCGCAGCCCGACAAAGCGCCCGAGCCTCTCCGTGAGGCGCCGGATCCCCCCGCCCCCCAGCGGAGCGGCCTCAGCCTGGGCGGTCCGCCGCCGGGCGCGCCGGCCATCCCGTGGACCGGGGAGTCGGCGCCTCCCGCCGGGCGCCCGGCGAAGCCGGGTGCGGCGCGACCCTCGCTGCGGGAGCAGATCGCCAGGCTGGGCTCCGGCCTCAGCGCCGATCTGGGAGGACCGGCCGACCGGACGATCAGCCTGGACAGCCGCGAGAGATACTTCGTGGACTACCTGGCCCGGCTCAAGCGCCGCATCCAGGGCGTGTGGGAGTATCCCGAGGAGGCCATTCGGCATGGCATCAGCGGCGAGCTGCTCATCCTGTTCACCCTCAACAAGGCGGGGAGCCTGACCTACATCCAGTTGGTCCAGAGCTCGGGATATCCCATCCTGGACGAGGAGTCGCTCCGGGCCATAAAGCTGGCCGCACCCTTCGATCCGTTCTCGCCCGAGATGGGCGATGAGCCAATGAACATCTCGGCCGCGTTCCACTACGACCTGCTGCGCCATTTTCGGAGGAACTGAGCCGCCCATGCTCCGGACCCTGCTGCGTGCCGCGGGGCTGGTCGGCGCCGCCCTGTGGCGGAAGGTGTGCGGTCCCCCGCCGATCCGGCCGCCAGCCCCCCGAACGCTCCGTCTCCCCGGCCTCGCGGGAGAGGTGTGGATCTGCCGCGACGATGCCGGCATCCCCCAGATCTACGCCGAGACCCCGGGGGATCTCGGCTTCGGCCTGGGCCTGGCCATGGCGCAGGATCGCCTCTGGCAGATGGAGATGCTGCGCCGTCTGGCGGCCGGCCGGTTGGCGGAACTGCTGGGGGAGCGCCGCCTCGAGGGCGTGAGCCTGCACCTGACCTGCCCGACCACCCTGGCGGTGGATCAGTTCTACCGGGGCCTCAGGATGCACGCGGTGGGACGGGAGGAGTGGGACCTCGCCTCCCCCGACGGGCGCGCCGCCGTAGACGGCCTGGCCGCAGGGGTGAATGCCTGGGCGGGACAGTGCCGTCCCCGGGATCTGCCGCCCGAGTTTCGGCTCGCCGGCATCCGTCCCGAGCCGTGGAGGCCCGAGGACTCCTTCGCCGTCGGCAAGCTGGTCGGCTGGCTGCTGTCCCTGTCGTTTCCGGCCAAGCCCATCCTGGCCACTCTGGCGGGGGATCCCACGCTTCGCGCCCTGGTCCCGCCGGATCTCGCGGCCGGCTGCTGCATCCTCGGGGGAGGCGACGGAGAGGGCCGGTCCCTGGCGTGCGCCAGCCTCGACCTGCTGGCCCGGCAGGCCCTGGGTCTTTTCGGTCCCGGAGCGGGGAGCAACAGTTGGGTGCTCTGCGGCCGGCGGACCGCCTCGGGAAAGCCGCTCCTCTGCAACGACCCCCATCTGCTCTTCGGCCTGCCGCCCCTCTGGTATCCGGTCGCGCTGCACGCGCCGGACCATCGGGTGATCGGCGTCACCATGCCGGGGATCCCGGCCGTGCTCATCGGGCGGAACGAGCGCGTGGCCTGGGGCTTCACCGCGGTGATGGCGGATGATGGCGACTTTTACCGGGAGACGCTGGACGACGCGGGCCGGCGGTACCTTCGCGACGGCACCTGGCATCCGGTGGAGGTTGTCGAGGAGACGTTTTGGGTCCGGGGGCGCCGCCAGCCGGTCCGCCGCGCGCTCCGCTTCGTCCGGCACGGCGGCGTCCTGTGCCCGCTGCTGCCTTCGGCGGAGGGCGAGCCGCCTGCCTCCTTCCGGTGGGTCGGCCTGGAGCCGTGGCGGGGGCTGGAGGCCCTGCGCGGGATGAATCGCGCGGGAAGCGTCGCCGAGTTCGAGGCGGCCCTGCAGGAGTTCGCCGTGCCGGCGCAGAACGTGGTGGTGGCCGACCGGGAGGGGACCATCGCCTACTTTTGCGCGGGCAAGCTCCCGCGGCGGTCCGCCGGCCCGCTGATCCGGGACGGGGCCTCGCCCGAGCAGGCGTGGCGGGGCTATCTGGAATGGGCGGAGCAGCCGAAGCGCATCAATCCGCCGCAGGGGTTCGTGGTGACCGCCAACAACCGGGTCGCGGCCGAGCTTCTGCCCACCCTCGCCCGTGGCTTCTGGGAGCCCCCGTACCGCGCGATGCGGATCACGGATCTGCTCGCGCGGCTGCAGGCGGCCACGGTCGAGGACATGGCGCGCCTCCAGGCCGATGTCCTGTCGGTGCAGGCGGCCGGCCTCGTGGCGCACCTGGTGCGCCCCCTGGCCTCCCTCCTCGAGGATCGGCGCGCGAGGCGGGCGGCATCGCTGCTGCTCGGGTGGGATGGCCGGATGCTGGCGGAGTCGGCCCCGGCCGCCCTCTACCATCTGTTCTACCAGGAGCTGCTCACACGCTGCTTCCGACCGGTCATGGAGCGATGTGCGCCGGGGGCCTTCGCGCGCTACTTCTCGACGCTGCACCTGGCGGTGCCGGCCGCGGACGCGGCCCTCTTCACCTCGGACGGGACGTGGTTCCCGAACGGCCCACAGGCCACGGTGGAGGCCGCGCTGGCCGCGGCCTGGGAGGGCGCAGAGAGGCGGATGGGCCCCGATCCCGCGGCCTGGCGGTGGGGAAGCCTCCACACGCTCACGTTCACCCACGCCCTCGGAACGGGGCGGGGGCTGGCCTCCCGCCTGCTGGCCTGGCTCCTGGATCTCAACCGGGGCCCGTATGCCAGCCCGGGGGACGGCATGACGGTGAACCTGGGGGCCTTTCCCCTGACCGCGCCGTTCGAGGTCCGGGTGGGCCCGGGCTACCGGCAGATCGTGGACCTGGCGGACCCGGAGGCCTCGCGCTGGATCGTGGCGGGCGGGGTCTCGGGCGATCCCCGCTCCCCCCACTATGCGGACCAGCTCGATGCGTGGCTCGCGGGCCGGTACCGGCCCATGCGACTGCTCGCGCTGGAAGAGGCCAGGCGAGGGGCGGTCCTGCACCTCGTTCCGGGGGTGGCCGGGGGGCGAGGGGGCCCGTCCCCGGCCGGGACATGACGCGATTGCGCCGGCACGCCCTTGCATGGTATAAGCGGCAGGGCGAAACGTCTTCGACCGGTTCCGCGCTGGCGGATTCCAGCCTTCGGCGGTTCGCGGAACGCCGGGGATCGGAGGGCCCAACGCCGTCAGGTCGTGGCGCATGAGCGGGTGGACGAGAAGCATGGAGCCGTGGCCGTTCGTCCTGGGCCGGGAACTGACGGGGGTGTTCGCCGTCCGGGAGTGGTCCACCCTGGGCGGAGACGGCATGGTCCGGTTCCGGGGCCGACTCCTGGTCGAGCCGGAGACGGCCCTGTCCATCCTCTCGCCGCGCTTCGCGCCCTACGGCTATGCCCCCATGATCCGAAGCCCCGAGGAGATCGTCCTCGTTCGCCTCGCGCCCGCCACGACGGAACCACGGGCGGCGTGGAGGGGCTGGCCGCTCAACCTCGGGCTGTTTGTGGCGACGCTCTTCACGACGCTGCTCGTGGGGGCGATGATGGAGGGGGCCTCCGCCACAGGCGGACTCGCGGACCCGCGGACGCTCCTCCTGGGGATTCCCTTCTCGGCCAGCCTCCTGCTCGTCCTGGGATTCCACGAGCTGGGCCACTACCTCACGGCCCGGGCCTACGGCGTCCAGGTGAGCCTGCCGTATTTCGTCCCGCTGCCGCTGCCACCCATGGGGACGATGGGGGCCATCATCCGGATGCGCTCCCCCATCCCCAACCGCAAGGTCCTCTTCGACATCGGGATCGCCGGACCGCTGCTGGGTCTTTTCCTGGCCGTCCCGGTCCTCGTCTTCGGGCTCGTCCTCTCGCCGGTCAAGCCGCCCTCGGGCCTCGTCCTGCAGGAGGGCAACTCCCTCGCCTACCTGTTCCTGAAGTGGCTGGTCAAGGGGCCGATCCCCGAGGGCTCCGATGTCATCCTGCATCCCGTGGCGCTGGCGGGATGGCTGGGATTGTTCGTGACGGCCCTGAACCTCATGCCGCTGTCCCAGCTCGACGGCGGCCACATCGCGTACGCCCTGCTGGGCCGCGGCCACCGGAAGATCGTGTGGCTGTTCCTGGCGGCCCTGGCCGTCCTGTACCTGCTGACGCAGTGGCAGGGCTGGCTGGTGTGGGTGGCGCTGTCGGTGGGTCTGGGTCTTCGTCACCCGCCTCCCCTGGACGATGTCACCCCGCTCGATCCGGGACGGCGGGTGCTGGGCGTCCTGGCCATGCTGCTGCTGGTGGTGCTGATCACGCCGCTGCCCTTCGCCGTGTATGAATACTGAGACGCCGCACCGACCGCCACTGCAGGGACGGCTCCGCCTGGGCAAACCCCCCCTGGAGGTCCTGGAGCGGCTGTTTCGCGCCTGCGACATCCGGGACCCCCGCGTGATCGTGGGCCCCCGGGTGGGCGAGGATGCGGCCGTGCTGGACCTGACGGATCGGTACCTGGTGGCCAAGGTGGACCCCATCACCTTCGTGGCGGAGGAGATCGGCTGGTATGCGGTGCACATCAACGCCAACGACCTGGCGGTGCGCGGGGCGCGGCCCTGCTGGTTCCTGATGACGCTCCTGTTGCCCGAGGCCGGGGCGGACGAGAAGCTGCTGGAGAGCATCTTCACCCAGGTTCAGGACGCCTGCCGGGCCATCGGGGCGAGCCTGGTGGGAGGCCACACCGAGGTCACCCAGGGCCTGGACCGTCCGATCCTGGCGGGGGCCATGCTGGGCGAGGTGGAGAAGGGCCGCCTGGTGACCACGGCCGGCGCGCGGGTGGGCGACGCGGTGCTCCTCACCAAGGGCATCGCGCTGGAGGGCGCCTCGATCCTGGCGCGGGAGTGCGAACCGCTCCTGGCGGAGCGGGGTGTCCACGCCGAGGTGCGGCGGCGCGCCCGGGAATTGCTGCACCGGCCCGGGATCTCGGTGCTCGAGGACGCGCGGATCGCCCTCCAGACGGCCCCGGTCCACGCGATGCACGATCCCACCGAGGGGGGGCTGGCCACGGGCCTGCTGGAGCTGGCCACGGCCGCCGGCGTCGGCCTCCGGATCGAGCGGGAGGCGATCCCCGTCCTGCCCGAGTGCCGGACGCTGTGCCAGGCCTTGGGGCTGGACCCGCTGGGCCTGATCGCCTCGGGGGCCCTGCTCCTCACCTGCCCCTTCGGGCAGGCGGATCGGTTGGTCGCGGCCTGGGAGGCCGGCGGGATCGCCGCACGGATCATCGGGACCGTGGTGGCGCCCGAGCGGGGCCTGTGCCTCGTCCAGGCGGGCCGGGAGGGCCCCCTCCCGCGCTTCGCCCGCGACGAGGTGGCCCGCCTCTTCGACGAGCATCCGCCGCCCGGGGACGGCGCCGATGTAAGACCGAGGACGGACACCTGAAGACGGACAACCGGCCTGGCCGATGTCGAGACCGACACCCGGCCGACCAGGATGGCCGGTTTTGCCTTGTCGGTTCTCCGGTTGCAATTGGAGCCAAGCGGCGCATGCACGAGCCGGAAGAGATCGCCCGCGCCTTCCTCGTCGAGAGCGACGTGGATTACCGGGTGGCGCAGCTTCTGGGCGGGACCGAGTTTCACAGCCGCACCATCGCCTTCGCCCAGCAGGCGGTGGAGAAGCTGGTCAAGGCTTGCCTGGCCCTGCGGGGGGTCGTCACGCTGGACCACCACCTGTCGTCCCTGTTCCGGGCGCTGTACCTCGCCGATTTCCCGGAGATGGACGAGCTGATCACGCACATTGACGGGCTGGAGCGTCATGGGGCCCGTCCCCGGTTTCCCCTGTTCCAGCGGCGCGATCTTCCCCTGTGGATTCCGTCCCGCGACTACCGGGAGGAGGATGCGGTCCGCGCCCTGCACAGCGCCCGGTTCGTGGTGGAACGGCTGCGGTCTTACCTGGAGCGGACCCTGGGGGGTGCCTAGGGATCGGCAGGAGGAACGACCGTGAGCACTTCTGGCCCAGCCGGGCCCGAGCGGATCCTGGTGGTAGAGGACAGCCCCGTGCAGGCGACGTTGGTCTGCGATCTGCTCCGGCGGGAAGGATACCAGGCGAGCTGGATGGGGACGCTGGCCGGGGCCCGCGAGGGGATCCGCACGGCGCCGCCGGACCTCGTCCTGCTGGATCGGGGGCTGCCCGACGGGGACGGGAGCCAGTTGTGCCAGGAGCTGAAGGGCGACCCGGCCACCCGCGAGATCCCCGTCATCCTGCTGACGGCGCAGGACCGGGTGGAGCAGCGCGTGGAGGGCTTGCTGGGCGGTGCCGACGACTACATCCCCAAGCCCTACTACCGGGAAGAGCTGCTGGCCCGGATCCGCGGCTGCCTCCGGACCCGCGCCCTACAGCGGGAACTCCGCCACAAGGCGGAGGAGCTGGAGCGGAAGAACCGCGAACTGCTGGAGGCGCAGGCCCGTCTGGTCCGGGCGGAGCGGCTGGCGGCCATGGGCGAGATCGGCCTGGCCATCCGGCACGAGATCAACAATCCCTTGGGGACGATCATGGGATACACCGAGCTGCTGCTGAGCGAGCGGGAGGGGCTGCCGCCAGAGACGCGGAAGAAGCTGGAGGCCATCGGCCGCGGCTGCGCCCGCATCCGGGACGTCATCCGCCGCCTGGAGGACCTGCACGAGGACCGCACCGTGGAATATCTCCCCGGGGTCAGCATGACCGATCTCGGGGGCCGGGAGGCGGGGGAGGGGGCGGGCTCCTGAGAGCGCCGGCGCCCCGCGTGCGGGAGGGCCGGTCAGGGGGCCCGCAGCCGATGGCGGGCCCAGCAGGAGAGGGCCAGCCACAGCCGGTGGGCGTCGGAGAGGCGGATGCGGGCGGAGAACACGTCGTAGCCCATGGTCTCGATCCGATCCAGGATGCGGCCGTAAATGGCCGCCATGATCTCGGCGGCGAGCATGTTGCGCCGGTCCACCGCGGGCAGAACGGCCCGGGCCGCGGCGTAGAACTGCCGGGTCCGCTGCACCTCGAAGCGCATCAGGCGGGAAAAAGCGGGGGTGGCCCGCCGCGCCAGGAGATCCCCTTCCGAGTAGCCGAAGCGTCGCAGGTCCTCCTGCGGCAGGTAGATGCGGCCCCGCTCCGCATCGGGGGCCAGATCGCGCAGGATGTTGGTGAGCTGCAGCGCCGTCCCCAGGTGCTCGGCATACCGCCGCGTAGCCGGCTCGCGGTAGCCGAAGATCTCGATGCACATCAGCCCCACCACGCCGGCCACCCGGTAGCAGTACTGCTGGAGATCCGCGAAGGTGGCGTAGCGGGATTTCGTCAGGTCCATCTCCACGCCGTTCAGCAGCTCCTCGAAATAGCCCTGCGGGATCGGGAAGACGCGAAGGACTTCGGCCAGCCGCCGGGTGACGGGGTGCCTGGCCTCGCCGCGGAAGCAGGCGTCCAGCTCCGCCCGCCAGGCCTTCACCTGCTCGAGCGGGCTCTCGGCCGCGGCCCCGCCCGTGGCCGGGCCGCCCGCAGGCGCGCTGGCCAGGGCCTCGTCCACCAGGTCGTCGGTGACGCGGCAGAAGGCGTAGACGGCGTACAGCGCCTCGCGCTTCGGCCTGGGGAGGAAGAGGAAGGCGTAGGAGAAGTTCGACCGGCTGGCCCGGGTGAGGGCCCGACTGATGCGGCCGGGCGCCGACGGGCCCGAACCGGCATGGGGCATGGGAGTCCGCTCGCCCTCAGGCTGCATGGACGTCCAGGGTGCGCTTCGGCCCCGGCCGCGGGGCGAGGAGATCCCCGCTCAGGCCGGCTGCCCGGCCTCCCGCGCAGCCCGGTCGCGGAGGAGCTCGGGCGGGAGGGCGAAGCTCACTTCCTCGGTGACGGCCTGGATCTCCTCGAGGTCGGTCACGCCCTGGGCGCGGAAGTAGCTCACCACCTCGTCCACCAGGTACTCGGGCGCCGAGGCGCCGGCCGTGATCCCCAGGCACTCGACCCCCCGCAGCCAGGCCGGCTCGATCTGGGAGATGTCGTCAATCAGGTACGCCCGGGCGCCCGCGTCCCGCGCCACCTCGGCCAGGCGGTTGCTGTTGGAGCTGTTCCGCGACCCGATCACCAGGATCACCTGCGCCCGCCGGGCGATGGCCTTCACGGCCAGCTGGCGGTTCTGGGTGGCGTAGCAGATATCGTCCCGGGCCGGCGCGGTGAGGTTGGGGAAGCGCCCGCGGAGCGCCGCGATGATGGCCGAGGTGTCATCCAGGCTCAGCGTGGTCTGGGTGATCACCGCGATGCGGTCCGGGTCGGAGACCTGGAGGCGCTTCGCCTCCTCCACCGAGCCGATCAGGTGGATGTGCTCGGGGGCGTGGCCCATGGTCCCGATGACCTCGTCGTGTCCCTCGTGGCCCACCAGGACGATGGGGCGCCCCTCCTGGGCGAACCGGACCGCCTCGTGGTGCACCTTGGTGACCAGGGGGCAGGTGGCGTCGATCACCTTGAGTCCCCGGGCCGCGGCCCGGGCGCGGACCTCGGGCGAGACCCCGTGGGCGCTGAAGATCACCGTGGCCCCGTCGGGGACCTCGTCCAGCTCGTCCACGAAGATAACGCCCTTGGCCCGGAGCTCGTTCACGACGTGGAAGTTGTGGACGATCTCCTTGCGCACGTACACGGGGGGCGGATACAGCTCCAGGGCCAGGTTGACGACATCAATGGCGCGATCCACTCCCGCGCAGAAGCCTCGCGGCTTCGCCAGGAGCAGCTTCTTGACAGCCATGCACGCTCCTTCAAGCCGGACAGGTTTCGGCCTCATAGGGACGGCAAGGCACACTAGTCATTTTGCTCGGGGTTGTCAACGGGTTTCCTCGCGGCGGGGCGACAGGGGGCGGGTGTCGAGCCCTGCTGTCCCCGTCCCCGTCGGCTTTCGGGGGCGGGAAAACGGTTGACACTGCTCGCACCCCTCCCGTATAAAGGCCATACGCCTCCGCCGGGTCGCGGGATCCCCGCCGGAAGGAGCCCCCGAGGATGGCCCAGGCCATCGAGACGACGAACCTCACGCGCCGCTTCGGGAACGTGACGGCCGTGGCCGGCCTGAATCTCACCGTCCGCACGGGCGAGATCTTCGGCTTCCTGGGCCCCAACGGGGCGGGGAAGACCACCACCATCCGCATGCTGTGCGGCCTGCTCTTGCCCACCGAGGGGGGCGCGCGCGTGGCCGGGCTGGATGTGGCCACCGAGGCCGAGGCCGTCAAGCGGCTGGTCGGGTACATGCCGCAGCGGTTCAGCCTCTACGGGGACCTGACCGTGGAGGAGAACCTGGACTTCTTCGCCGGCGTGTATCGGCTCCCCGGGCCGGTGCGGCGGCGGCGGGTGACGGAGACGCTCCAGCGGGTCGGCCTCCTGGAGCGGCGCGGCGATCTCACCGATCATCTCTCGGGCGGGCTCAAGCAGCGGCTGGCCCTGGCCTGCGCCCTGGTGCACTCGCCGGCCATCCTGTTCCTGGACGAGCCCACGGCCGGCGCCGACCCCCCGTCCCGGCAGCGGATGTGGGACCTGCTGTACGAGGCGGCGGCGGAGGGGAAGACCATCCTGGTGACCACCCACTACGTGGAGGAGGCGGAGCGCTGCCAGACCATCGGCTTCATGCACCGGGGTCGCTTCATCGCCGCCGGCTCGCCCGAGCAGTGCAAGGCGAACCTGGCCGAGGATCTGCTGGAGGTGGACGCCGCGCCCGTGATGGAGGCGGCCGCCCTCGCGCGCGGCCTGGAGGGGGTGGTGGGCGTGAGCGTGTACGGCCAGGGGCTCCGGGTGTTTGCCAAGCCGACCGCCCACCTCCGCCACCACCTGCAGGAGGTGCTGGTGGCCCGGGGGATCACGGTGAAGGCCATCCGCGCCGTGCCCCCGACCCTGGAGGATGTGTTCATGTCCCTCACCCGGGGCACCCCGGAGGGCCGCGGGGACCGGTAGGCCATGCTGGCGGTCATCGGGCACGTGGCGCGCAAGGAGACCCGGCAGATCCTGCGGGATCGGCGGACGTTCGTCCTCATTCTGGTGATGCCCATCCTGCTCACCTTTCTCTTCGGCAAGGCCCTGGAGACGGGCGAGCTGCGGCAGATCCCGTCGGTCATCCTCAACCAGGACGGCTCGCCGGAGAGCCATGCCATCGTCACCGCCTTCAGCAACCACGACGAGGTGCGGATCCAGGGCGAGGTGGGAACCCTCCGGGAGGCGCAGGCGCTGCTGGCCCAGGGCAAGATCAAGGCGGCCATCGTCATCCCCCAGGGGTTCATGAAGCAGATCGTGGCGGGGGAGGAGGCGCAGCTGCAGCTCCTGCTGGACGGGACGGACAACAACTCGGCGCCCATCGTGGAGGGCGTGGCCCAGCGGGTCATCCAGCGCTACAACGCGGAGCGGGCGGTGCGGGGGCTGTGGGCCCGCGGCGTGCGCCCCGATCGCGGGCGGCGCCTCATCCAGCCCGTCTACGTCCAGACGGAGATCCGGTACAACCCCGGCCTCCGGTACCTGAGCTACGTGATGCCCGGGGTGATCGGCCTCACCCTCCAGCTCCTCACCGTCATGCTCATGGCCGTGAGCATCACCCGCGAGCGGGAGCGGGGGACGCTGGACCAGCTCCTGGCCTCGCCCATCACCCGGTCGGAGCTGATCCTGGGCAAGCTCCTGCCCTACCTCGGCATCTCCCTGCTCAACGTGGTGACGATCCTGTTCGTGGCGGATCGGTGGTTCAACGTCCCCGTGCGGGGGCGGCTGCCCCTGCTCCTCCTGCTGTGCGCCCTGTTCGTCCTGACCTCGCTCGCCACCGGCCTCCTGATCTCGGCGGTGTCCCGCTCCCAGTTCCAGGCGATCCAGATCGCCGTGTTCTACATCCTGCCGGTGTTCATGCTCTCGGGGGCGTACGCCCCCGTCGAGGCCATTCCCGAGACCATCCGCCCCATCTCGTACCTCTTCCCGCTGCTGTACTTCTGCCGGGCGGTCCGGGCGGTGACCTTGCGCGGGGCGGACCTTTTCCTGGTCTGGAAGGACCTGGCCATCCTGGCCGGGTTCGTCCTGGTCTTGCTCTATTGGGCCGTCCTCAGCTTCAAGAAGCGCGTCGCCTGACTCAAGCAGCGACAGCGACAGAGACAGCCGGGGAGGTCCGTTCGCTGTCCCTGTCCCTATCCCTGTGGATGTATCTCCCGGTAGTAGGCCTCGTACTGCGGGACGATCAGGCCGGTGTCGAACCGGGCCACGGCCCGGCGCCGGGCCGCCTGGCGGAATTCGGCGTGGCGCTCGCGGTCGGTCAGAAGATCGAGGGCGGCCCGGGCCATGCCGTCCACATCCCCGGGGGGCAGGAGGAAGCCCATCCGGCCGTCCTCGATCACCTCGGGGAGGCCGCCCACCCTCGTGGCGATGACCGGCACGCCGCAGCTCATGGCCTCCAGGGCGGCCAGCCCGAACGCCTCCTGCTCGCTGGGGAGGAGGAACAGGTCGGCCGTGGCCAGGAGGCTCTCCACGTCGTCCTGCTTGCCCAGGAAGAAGACGTCCGCGTCCACGCCCAGGCTGCGGGCGAGGTGCAGGGCCTGCGGCCGGTCCTGGCCGTCCCCGATGAGCAGGAGCTTGGCGGGGAGGGCGGCGCGCACCGCGGCGAAGACGCGCACGGCGTCCGGCGCCCGCTTCACCGAGCGGAAGTTCGAGAGGTGCGCCAGGATCCGCTGCCCCTGGGGCGCCAGGTGCTCCCGGAGGTAGGGGCGGCCCTCCGGCGTGAACCGCTTGGTGTCCACGAAGTTGGGGATGACGCGGATGGGGCGGGTCGTCTCGAAGACCTCCCGCGTCCTCGCCTCCAGGTAGCGCGAGACGGAGGTGACCCCGTCCGACTGCTCCAGCGCGAAGCGGGTCATGGGAAAGAGCGATCGGTCGTTTCCCACCAGGGTGATGTCCGTGCCGTGCAACGTGGTGACGATCCGGGGGCCCCGCGGCCCCAGGATGGCCCGGGCCAGGAACGCCGAGACGGCGTGCGGCATGGCGTAATGCACGTGAAAGATATCCAGGCCCGCCTGGGCGGCCACCTCGGACATCTTGGCGGCCAGGGCGATGGCGTAGGGGGGGTGCTCCAGGAGGGGATAGTCCACCATCTCCACCTCGTGGAAGAAGATCCGCTCGTGGTAGTGCTGGAGCCGGAAGGGCAGGGAGTAGCTGATGAAGTGGATCTCGTGCCCGCGCTGGGCCAGGGCCTTGCCCAGCTCGGTGGCCACGACCCCGCTGCCGCCGTAGGTGGGATAGCAGGTGATGCCGATTCTCATAACTGACGATCTCCGACAGCGATAGCGACAGCGAAAGGAAACCCGACAGAGACAGCGAAAATCCAAAACTGACGGCGAAAGCAGACCCGACAGCGAGGGAGCTAGAGATTATCGTTTGGCGATTAGACCAGAAAGCATACCCGCGATGCGGTCGCAGAGTTGATACACCTCAGAGAAATCCTCGGCCGATAGTAGAGCCTCCTGGCGGAGGACATGGGCTATGCTGACAACCTCGTAGACGGAACCCTTTGCGATGTCGAAAAACTGCTTCGACTCCCGGACTCCTTCACGCCCAGTGCCCTCGGCGATATTGGCGCTAATCGAAAGGGTCGCACGCATGATTTGTTCCGCCAGGAACTGCTGATCCCTACGCTGGAGATGCCTGGTCGCTGCTGCAACCTTCCGGTACAGCTCCAGCGACACCTTTCATGCGTCCAGATTCTCAAACTTGAACATCGCTCCTCCCCCCTCTTCGTCTTCGTTACGGATCGTTCGCTGTCGCTATCGGATCTCGCTGTCGGTTCTCAGTTGAATCAGCCGGTGGTCCCAGCCGGGGCCCTGGATGGCGGCACGGATCGTGTCGAGGACTCGGGGCCCGTACCGCGCCAGGAAGGGGAGGATGGAGAAGACGCGCTCCTGCGGTCGCCCGCCCGGCATGAGGGCCTCGCGGACCCGCTGGACCTGCTGCCGCGTCTCGGCCTCGCGTCGCTTCAGGGCCTGGACCGCCTTCCGCTCCAGTTGATCCAAGTGGCCCTGGATATGGCCGAAGATCTGCCCGGCCGTCGCCGTGAGCGTCGGGTCCACGCCCGCGATGGCCTCGGCCACGCCGCGGAAGATGTCCTCGACACCCTGGCGGGCCTTGGAGAGGGTGGCCTCGAAGTCGGAGGGGAGGTGGCTGCGCAGGACCCGGCTGGCCAGTTGCTCGGGTTCCAGGGTGAGGTCGGCGAGGCTCAGGCGAAACCGCTCCAGGAGCTGGGCCACGCGGGGCTCCACCAGGGTGAGGGAGGCCCGCGGGACGACCAGCGGCATGGGGACATCGAAGGCCTGGTACACCGGGCGGAGCTGGCCGAAGTAGGCCAGCTCTCCGGGCCCCGCCACGTAGGCAATGGTGGGAAAGATGGCGTCCTGCACGATGGGACGGAGGGCCACGTTGGGGCTTAGGCGCTCCGGCTCCTCCTGGGCCAGCCGCCGGAGCAGCCCGGCCGGGATGCTCTCGCGGCTGTCGCGTAACCGGAAGCCCTCCCCGTGGCGGCTGAGGCCGCGGCGGCCCTCCCGCAGGAGAAAACAATTCACCCCGTCGGGGCGGGCCTCGATCTGGGCCGGATAGCCCAAGGCCCGGAGCGCCTGGCTCGCCCCCAGGATGGCCTGGGACGAGCGGGGCGCCTCCTCGATCTCCTGCCGGAAGATCGGCGCGGCCAGCCGCTTCAGCGCGGGGTCGCCGCCGTCCGCCAGCACCAGGCCGCTCTCGCCGAGGAGGTGGACCATCCAGTGGGCAAAGGCCGCCGCCAGTGTTCGGGACGGCGTGTAGGCCCGGGCCAGCGCGGCGTGCAGGACCGGGGCGAACTCCGTGGAGGGGAGCAGATCCCGGAGGCGCGCGAGCGTCTCCAGGATGCCCGGGCCGAGCTCGAGGTTGGCGGGGATGAAGCCCTCCGGCGATCCCCAGGCCCCGTGCCGCAGGGTGACCAGGCCCCCGGTGCGATCCAGGAGCTGGAGGTGATCCGCCTCGGCCACGTCGTGGTCCTCCGAGGCCATCCAGAACACCGGGACGACCGGGCGGCCAAGCTCGGTCCGCAGCCGTTCGGCCATGGCGATCGCCGTCATCGCCTTGTAGAGCGTAAAGAGCGGCCCCCCGAAGAGCCCGGTCTGCTGCCCGGTGACCACCGCCACGGCGCGGGGGCCGCCCAACTCTCCGATCCGCTGGCGGACGATGGCCGGGGCGCCCCAGGCTTCGTTCTGGGCCAGGAGGACCTCCTGCAGCGCGTCCCGGCGATAGGCGCGGGCGTCGCGCCGTGCCGCCTGCTCCTGGTAGGCGCTCGGCGCCCGGGGATCGCCGGCGAAGAAGGGGGCGAGCCGGGAGAAGGCATGGATGTAGTCGCGGAGCAGGGCAGAGGTGCCTGGGACCTGCCGGATGTCCAGCTGCAAGGAAGACTCCTTCGTGAGATGGCCGAAAAGAGCAGGCGCCGCCACCCCTCCCGCGCGCCCTGGCAGAGTAGCAGAGCAGGCCGAGAAGAACAAGGTGCCGGGCAGGCCGGAAGGCAGTCCGGCGACCCGGCCGCTGGGGACCCCCGGGGGCCCGATCGCGGCATCGCCCGGGCGCCCGTCAGGGGCGGGGAAGGGCGTCGCCCGGGATACCGGGCCAGACAAATCCTGCGGGCGCCGCGAAAAGTGCTTGGCGGACCGCCGGCCCCTGGGATAGCATCGGCGCCGATGCGGGCCGTCTGCGCCTGGTGCGGCACGATCATCTCGGAGGGGGGGCCAGGAGACACCCAGGTCTCTCACGGCATCTGCCCCCAGTGCTCGCGGCGTTACTTCGCCCTGGGCGTCCGCTATGCGGTCGTCCCGCGCGACCGGCCCTTCCTGCTCGCCGAGATCGAGGGGGCGTTCCGGGCGGTCCGAGGCATCCGCGTGATCCTGGACCGCCGGCGGGGTGAACGGCGTCGCCGGTGCACCCGGGTGCGCGACGAGCAGCGCGACCCTCGCAGGGATCGGCGGCAGTGGGCGTGCCTGATCGTGGGTGCCGTGCCGGCGGTCGGGGGGCTGTGGGTTTCGGCCGGCCGGCTCGTGGCGCCGGCACTTGCCGGGGGGCCCTCGCCACGGGTGGAACGTCTGGGCCCGGGCGGGCCGGCCTCGCCGCCGCCTCGCTTCCCGGAGGGTGGCTGAGGTCCCACGGCGGCAGGCGAACGCCCGCACCCCGGCCTGATCCGGGGACGCGGCGTGCGGATGGATCCGGCGGGGGACGGAGCGGGCAAGATGGCGGGCGCGCACCAAGGCTGCCGGCGGCCGGGCGCCCCTGCCATGCTCTTTGCCACGGCTGTTGCGCCGGCCGGCCGGTTTCTCCGTGAGTTGCTCTTCACAAGGAGGCATCCATGCGCGATTCTCTCCAGTCCTACATGCAGGTCGGCATCGTCCACTTCATGGCCTTCCCCGAGTGCCTCAAGGGCGAGGGGCCGATCTACGACACCCTGACGAAGATCGTGGAGGACGACTTCTTCTCGGCCGTGGAGATCACCTGGATCAAGGACCCGGCCGAACGGCAGCGGGTCAAGGCGCTGCTCACGGCGAGCCACATGACCGTAGGCTACGGGGCGCAGCCGGCCCTGCTCACCCAGAAGCTGAACCTGAACGCCTTCGATCCGGCCGAGCGGAAGCGGGCCGTGGACCAGGTGAAGGCCTGCGCGGACGAGGCGGCCGAGGTGGGGGCCAAGGCCCTCGCCGTCCTGAGCGGCCCCGATCCCGGGGAGCGCCGCGACGAGGCCATGCAGCTGCTGATCGACTCGCTCCGCGAGCTGGCGGCCCACTGCAAGGAGCGGGGGCTGCGCTTCATCCTGGAGAGCTTCGACGCGAAGTACGACAAGAAATGCCTGATCGGGCCGCACCGGGATGCGCTGCGGGTGTGCAGGGCCCTGCGGAAGGACTTCCCCGACTTCGGCATCATGGTGGACCTCAGCCACCTGCCGATCCAGGAGGAGTCGCCCAAGAAGGCCCTGGGCACCCTGAAGAAGGCGAATATCGCCCATATCCACATCGGCAACTGCGTCAAGCAGCAGGGACACGCCCTCTTCGGCGACCAGCATCCCCGGTTCGGCACCCCCGGCGGTGAGAACGACGTCCCCCAGGTGGTGGAGTTTTTGAAGGCCCTCTTCGAGATCGGGTACCTGGCCAAGGGGCGGCGGCCGGTGGTCGCCTTCGAGGTGAAGCCGTACGGCGGCGAGACCTCGGGGGCCGTGATCGCCAATGCCAAGCGCACCCTGATGGAGGCCTGGTCCCGCGTCTAGCAGCGTGTCGGAGCATTGAGCTCTGAGTCTGTACGACAGAAGAAGGGCCTCCACATTTGGCTCGGAATGGGCGATCTCGAGTCAGTCCGTGTCGTGGGGAGCCTCCCAGACGGGCTTGGGGGGATTTCTCCGACAGGCTCCTTAAGTTAAAGAGCGGCAGCGTCCGGGCCCGGGGGGATTCCCCCCGGACACGCTCCCCAGGCCCGTGTGTCTTCTCCCCCGGTCCCGCCCAAATTCAGTTGCCGGATACCTCCCGCATCTGATAAGCTCCTTTACGCCTTGACCCGCGGGGGCTCATCGGTACGCGGCGATGCCAGCACAGCAGGCGAGGAGGTGCTTCGATGCGACGCACAGGATGGGGGTTCCTTCTGGCACTTCTGGTCAGTGCGGTGGCCCTGGTGCCCGGTACCTGGGCCGCGAGTAAACCCCAGGTCGGCGGGACGCTGGTCTACGCGGCGGGCGCCGATCCGGACAGCCTGGATCCGGCCAACACCGACAGCAACCCGGGCGAGGCCATCGGCCGCATGATGAACAACTTTCTGGTCCGGTTCGACGCCAAGTTGAACATCAAACCGGACCTGGCCACCAGCTGGACGCAATCGAAGGACGGTTTGACCTGGACCTTCAAGCTGCGCAAGGGCGTGAAGTTCCACGACGGAACGCCCTTCAACGCGGAGGTGGTGAAGTACAACTTCGAGCGGTTCCTGGGTCCGGAGAAGCCCCTCAAGTCTTCCCTGCACACTCCCATCATCAAGTCGGTCGAGGTGGTGGACGAGTACACGGTCAAGTTCAATCTGAAGGTGCCATTCGCCTTCTTCCTCAACAACCTCGCCCACAGCGCCACGGCCATGGTCAGCCCGGCGGCCCACAAGAAGTGGGGCAAGGATCTCACGCTGCACCCGGTGGGGACGGGGCCGTTCAAGTTCGTGGAGTGGGTGCGGGGCGACCGCGTCGTCCTGGAGCGCAACGACGATTACTACGAGGGCAAGCCTCGCCTGGACAAGATCGTCGTCCGGACCGTGCGGGAGGACTCGGCGCGGGTCCTGGGACTGGAGGCGGGGGATTACGACCTGATCGTCCGCATCCCGCCGGAAGAGGTCGGGCGCCTCATGCGCGAAGGGCGGGTGCGGGTCTATGCCGAACAGAGCAACCGCGCCCTCCGCATCGGGATCAATGCCAGCAAGAAGCCTTTCGATGACGTCCGCGTTCGGCAGGCGCTGAACTACGCGGTGGACAAAGAGTCCATCGTGAAGAACATCTACCAGGGCCTGGCCGCGGTGATCCCCACCATGGTGGGGCCCTTGAATGCCGGGTACGCGCCGGTAAAAGGCTACCCCTACGACCCGGCCAAGGCCAAGAAGCTCCTGGCGGAGGCCGGGTATCCCAACGGCTTCAAGACGACGCTCTGGACGCCCAAGGGCCGGTACCTGAAGGATTTCGAGCTGGCACAGGCGGTGCAGCAGCAACTGGCGGCCGTGGGGGTCCAGGCGAGCCTGGAGACCTTCGAGTGGGGCGCCTACCTGTCGCTGCTGCGGCGGCCCAGGGATGAGTCCAGGCACGAGCTGTATCTCATCGGCTGGTCCCCCTCCACGGGCGAGGCGCGCTGGGGAATCTATCCGATCACGGCCTGCTCCCAGTGGCGCCCCGCGGGCTCCAACGACTCCTTCTACTGCAACAAGGAAGTGGATGAGCTGATTGACCGGGCCGTGGCGGCTACGACCCTGAAGCAACGGGACGATCTCTTGCGGAAGGCCCAGGAGCTGCTGGTCAAAGACCCCTCTTCCATCTACCTGCTGGCCACCAAGGAGACGGTGGGAATGTCCTTGAAGCTCAACGGGATCATCAACTCGCCCCTGGAGCTGGTGTACGCCGACAAGGACACCTGGAAGGAACGGTAAACCGGTGCGGCGGTTCGAGGTTGAGGAGCGGCCGGGACAGGCTCACCTGAGCGGCCCCGGCCGCTCTTTGCATTATCCTGTCCGCCTGCGTGTGTCCTTGGACTCCAACCTCGAACCTTGAACCTCGAACCGGCCAGCCATGCTTTTGTACATCCTCCACCGGATTTTCATGCTGATCCCTGTCCTGTTCGGGGTGACGCTGGTGTCCTTTTCCCTCCTGCACCTGGTCCCCGGCGATCCCGCCGAGATCCTGGGCGGGCAGGAGGCCACCGCCGAGGACATCGCCCGCATTCGTGTGGAGTACGGGCTGGACCGGCCGCTGGTGGTCCAGTACCTGCGCTTCGTTGGCAGCGCCGTGCGGGGAGACCTGGGCATCTCGATTCAATCGCGCCACCCCGTCGCGGAACTGCTGTTTCAGCGGCTGGCCTTTACCCTGCAGCTCTCGCTGGCCAGTATCCTGGTGGCCTCGGCCATCGGCCTCCTGGCGGGGATCATCTCCTCTACCCGGCAGTACTCCCTGTTTGACACGGCCAGCATGCTGGGGGCCCTCTTCGGCATCTCCATGCCCATCTTCTGGCTGGGCCTGCTCCTCATTCTGGTCTTCGCGGTGAAGCTGCACTGGCTCCCGTCGGGCGGGGCCGGGGGCCTGCGCCATCTCATCCTGCCGGCCATCGCCCTGGGCAGCGCGTCCGCGGCCGTCATCGCCAGGATGACGCGGGCCTCCATGCTGGAGGTGGCGCGGCAGGACTACATCCGGACCGCACGGGCCACGGGCTACCGGGAGCGCGTGGTCATTTTCCGCCATGCCCTGAAGAACGCCATGATCCCGGTCCTGACGGTGTTCGGGCTCGAGTTCGGCTACATGCTGGGCGGCGCGGTCCTGACCGAGACGGTGTTCTCCCTCCCGGGCATCGGTCGCCTGCTGGTGGAGGGGATCTTCATGCGCGACTACCCCGTGGTGCAGGGCGCCATGATGGCGGTGGCCACGACCTTCGTCCTGGTCAACCTGCTGACGGACGTGGCGTATGCGTTCTTCGATCCGCGCATCCGGTACGAGTGAGTGACAGAGTGGAAAAGTGACACAGCGACACAGTGACAGCGGTCCAGGGCGGGGTCAGCATGGTGCCACTTCGCTTTGTCACTCTATCCCTCTGTGACGTTGTTGCTGGCAGGTAGGGATGGCCGTTCAGGCAGTCGAAACATTACGGGAGCGGCAGGAGCGGGTGGCGGCTGGCGGCGAGCTGGCCGACCTGTGGCGGCGGTTACGGCGGAACCGCGCGGCCGTGGCCGGGGCGGGCATCGTGCTGCTCTTCGTGGCCCTGGCGCTCCTGGCACCGGTCCTGGTGCCGTATAATCCGATTCAGGGGAACCTCAACGACCGCCTGCAGTCCTTCAGCGAGAGCCACTGGTTGGGGACGGACGAGTTGGGCCGCGACCTCTTGAGCCGGATTCTGTACGGGGCACGGGTGTCGCTCCAGATCCAGATCGTCGCCGTCGTCCTGGCCCTGATCGTCGGCGTCCTGCTGGGATCGCTCTCGGGCTACCTCGGGGGGAGCGTGGACAGCATCATCATGCGGTGCATGGACGTCCTGCTGGCATTCCCGGGAATCTTCCTGGCGCTGGGGATCATTGCGGCGCTTGGCCCGGGGCTGCTCAACCTGATGCTGGCGGCGGGGATCAGCTCCATCCCGCAGTTCGCCCGGATCGTGCGGGCCTCCATCCTGTCTCTCAAGGAGCGGGAATTCATCGAGGCGGCCCTGGCCCTGGGAAGCGGCAGCAACCGGATCATGTTCCGCCATCTCCTCCCCAACTGCCTCGCCCCCATCATCGTCCAGTCCACCCTGCGCATGGCCACGGTGCTGCTTACGGCCTCGGGCCTGAGCTTCCTGGGCCTGGGCGTCCAGCCGCCCACGCCGGAGTGGGGCGCCATGCTCAGCAACGCCCGGAGCTACCTCATCGTGGCCCCCCACGTCGCCACCATCCCCGGTCTGGCCATCATGGTCGTGGTCGTCGGGTTCAACCTCTTCGGCGACGGCCTGCGCGACACCCTGGACCCCCGGCTGCGGCAGTGAGCCCTGAGGGTCGCGCCCCGGGACCCATTGCCGCCCGCAATGCGGGCGAAAGGCGAGGGGCGCCCCGGCCCGGAGGACCGAGAGCCGAGCGTCGAGCAGCAGAACAAGATTCCGGGAAGAGGAAGGCCCGGAGAGGCTGAAATCCCTCCGGGCCGTTACGTCTCGGCGGGTCCGGTTCAGGAGGCGCCCAGTTTCACCTCCGCCAGCTCGGTCCATAGATGCACGGCCGACAGCATCCCGTGGTGGAGGTTGTCCAGGTCAAGCTTCTCGTTGGGGGCGTGGGCGTTCTCGTCCGGGAGGCCGATGCCCATGAGGAGGATGGGGACCCGCAGCAGCCGCTCCAGGGTGGCGACGACCGGGATGCTGCCCCCGGTCCGGGTGAACACCGGCCTCTTGCCGAAGCCCTGCCGGATGGCCCGGGCCAGGGCCTGCACGGCCGGGTGGTCGGTGGGGGCCAGCCAGGGGGTGCCGCGGCCGGAGATCTCCCTGACCGTCAGCCGGACCGTCTTGGGGCAGAGCCGCTTCACGTGTTGGGTGAAGAGGCGGGCGATCTTGGCGGGATCCTGGTCGGGGACCAGGCGCAGGCTGACCTTGGCCATGGCCCGGCCGGGGAGGACCGTCTTGGCCCCCTCGCCGATGAAGCCGCTCACCAGGCCGTTCACCTCCAGGGTCGGCCGGACCCACAACCGCTCCAGCGTGCTGTAGCCCTTCTCGCCGAAGAGCGCCGGGGCGCCGATCTCGTGCTGGAATTTCCTTTCGCTGAAAGGCAGGCGCGCCAGGGCGCGGCGCTCCTCGGCGGTCAGCTTGCGCACATCCTCGTAGAATCCGGGAATCGTGATCCGGCCGTTCTTGTCCTTGAGCTGGGACAGGATCTGGGCCAGGACGAAGGCCGGGTTCGCCACGGCGCCACCGAAGGTCCCGGAGTGCAGGTCGCTCCGGCTGCCCTCCAGGTCGAGCTGGAAGTAGACCAGGCCCCGCAGCCCGTGGGTGATCCCGGGGGCGCCCCTGGCGATCATGGCGGTGTCGGAGATGACCACCACGTCGGCCGTCAGCATCTCCCGGTGTCTGGCGATGAACGGGTCCAGGTTGGGGCTGCCGATCTCCTCCTCGCCCTCGATGAGCAGTTTCACGTTGACGGGCAGGGCCCCCCGGGTCTTGAGGTGCGCCTCCAGGGCCTTCAGGTGCATGAAGACCTGGCCCTTGTCGTCCGCGACGCCGCGGGCGTACAGCTCGCCGTCCCGGACCGTCGGCTCGAAGGGGCCGGTGATCCAGAGCTCCAGCGGCTCGGGCGGCTGGACATCGTAGTGGCCGTAGATGAGCGCCGTAGGCTTGCCGGGAGCGTGGAGCCAGTCGGCATACACGACCGGATGGCCGGCGGTGGGCAGGATCTCGACGTGCTCCAGGCCGATGGTGCGCATGGCCTGGGCCAGCCACGCGGCCGCCTGCTGCACGTCCCCCTTGTGCTCGGCCTTGGTGCTGACGCTGGGGATGCGGCAGAAGCCCTTCAGCTCCTCGACGAAAGCCTCGCGCCGGTCCTGGATGTAGGAGATGGCAGGGTGCATGTCGGCCTCCTGGGGAGCGGACCCGGGGTGCAGCACACACTTCGACGGGAGGAGAATCTAGCGCAACACGCCATGCGGGTCAAAGCCTTCCGCAGCCCGGCCCGCGGCCGGGCGCCGGGGCAGCCCGGGGTCCCGCCCCCGCAGGATTGTCCGCGTTCCCGCCCGCGGCAGCCCGTCATGCATTTCTCCATTGCAGGGCGCGGGGCACGGGTGGTATACAGGGAACCCGCGGGCGCCGCCCCGGCGGCGCCGCCCGCCCGAAACGGTTTTTCGCCCTGCCCGGAGAGGAGTCGAGATGGTGGGAGGCCTGGTGGATTGCCCCTTGTGCCAGGGGCTCAGGAAGATCGGCTGCCCGACCTGCGGGGGCTCGGGGATCCTCCGGGGACCCGCGGGGGAAGGGGCGGGCCAGGTGCCGTGCCCCGCCTGCCAGGGCAACGGCGTCTGCCAGTGCACGGCGTGTCAGGGCAGCGGGATGAAGCAGGTCGTGCCGTTCTGAGCGGGACCCGCTGGGGCGCCCGTCTTCGGTGGGCCCGGGGGAAAGGCGAGCCATGGCCGTCCAGGCGTTCATCTTCCTCGAGTGCACGGTGGGCAAGGCCAAGGAAGTGGCGAAGAAAGTGGCCAGGATCGGCGGGGTCAAGATCTCCCACGCGGTCACTGGGGCCTATGACGTGATTGCCCTCATCGAGGCGCCCGACGTGAACGCCCTGGGGACGGCGGTCGTCTCGAAGATCCAGGCCGTTCCGGGCGTCCTGCGCACCTCCACCAATGTCGTCGTGGAGTGAGCCCCCCACCTCATTGCGGATTTCGGATTGTCGCTTGCGGATTTTCCTGAGGCTGAAACGGTTATTCCGCCATCCGCATTCTGCAATAGGGAGGGTCAGCGCGTCGTGACGATGCCGCCGGCCCGGACGATCTCCAGGCCCCGCCGTTCCAGTTCGTCCAGGTAGACGTTGATGCCGATGGAGTCGCTGGCCATGTGGCCGGTGACGATGAGATTGCCCGCCAGCTTCTGCTCCCGCGCCTCCTTCAGGTCCGCCTCGGGGAAGTGCATCATGAGGACGGTGCCGACCCCGGCCTCGAAATAGGCCCGCAGGACATCCACGCCGCCGTTGGTGTATCCGGCCATGGCCACGGCCACGCGGCCGGCGAGCCGCTCCGGGGCCCCCAGGCGCACCTTGGGCTCCGTGGCCGCCAGCTTCTGCTCGGGGAATTCCTGGAGCGCCGCGATGACCTCGGCCACGGTGGCCCGGCTCTCGGGGCGGTTGAAGGGGGCCATCTTCTCGGTGAGCAGGCGCCGGGTGATGACATCGCAGGGGAGGTGGACGTTGAGGAGGGAGACATTCAGCAGTTGGGCCGCCTGGAGCACGCGGGCGTAATTCCGGGCGTGGCTGTTCAGCTCCACCGACTGCATGCGGCGCTGGATGGCCGCCTCGGCCTTGGCCAGCGGGACCCCGCACTCCACCATCTGCTCGATCTGGAGGGCCATCAGCTTCCAGCCCTGGAGGGACGCCGCCCCCTCGGGATGGTGGGTGAGGATCGTGTCGCAGCGGAGCACCCGGGCCATCAGCAGGTCCGCCACGTCGCAGTCAATGGTGGCGAAGACCCGCCGGACGGTATCGCCCCGGACATGCACCCCGGAGTCGGCAGGCACCTCGGTCAGACCCGCCAGGTCCAGGGCGATCTGCATGATTTCCTCGGTGGTCAGGGGCCTGGGGCTGCGCGTCGCCATCCCTACTCCTTCCCGCCAGCGGCGGCGTTACGCGGTTCGAGGGGCGACGGTCCAGGGTGGAAGACCGCGAACCGCAGCACCTCGAACTGCCGGACCGGCCCTTCTCGTCTAGCACGGCCCCGGTGTCGGGGTCAAGTGCCATTCGTGCCATCCGCTCCTCCGGGCTCCGGCCCGCGTCGCCTCGCGCCCCGCCGGCGCGGCCAGGCGCCCTGTTTGCTGTTGACATGAGGTTGGGGATCAAGTAGAAGGGGCATGCTTCTCCTCAAGCCCTTCCCATCCCCGGGGTGAGAAGGGGCGTTGCATTCGACCCCTGGATGCTCCAGGCTGTGACATGACGCGCTACCTGGCCCGCCGCCTCGGGCAGTCGCTGCTGGTCCTGCTCGGGATCTCGATCATCATCTTCAGCCTCCTGCACCTGACCGGAGATCCGGCCGTGCTGCTCATGCCGCCGGACGCCACCAAAGAGGACATCGACAACTTCCGGAAGCTCATGGGGTTCGACGATCCGCTGTTCCTTCGGTGGCCGCCCTGGCAGTCCCTCGATCCGCCCTGGCGCTTCCTGACGGACACCCAGTACGGGCGCTTCTTCCAGGGCATGCTGCGGGGCGATTTCGGCCTGTCCTTCCGCCACCAGCAGCCGGCCCTGGGGCTGGTGCTGGAGCGGATGCCCGCCACCATCGAGCTGACGGCTGCCGCCATGGCGATCGCGGTCACGGTGGCCATCCCCGTGGGGATCCTGTCGGCGGTCCGGCGCAACAGCCTCCTGGACCATGCCGGCATGATCCTGGCGCTGCTGGGCCAGTCCATGCCGGTGTACTGGCTGGGGATCATGTTCATCCTCCTGTTCGCGGTCCGCCTGAACCTGCTGCCCGCCTTCGGGGCCGAGGGGTGGAAGCACCTGGTGTTGCCGGCGGTGACGCTGGGGGCCTTCTCCATGGCCCGCATCGCCCGCCTGACCCGGTCGGGCCTGCTGGAGGTGCTGGGGCAGGAGTACGTCCGCACGGCCCGGGCCAAGGGTGTGAGCGAGATGGGCGTCATCCTGAAGCACGGCCTGAAGAACGCCGCCATCCCCATCATCACGGTGATCGGCCTGGACCTGGGGACGCTGCTGGGCGGCGCCGTGATCACGGAGACGATCTTCGCCTGGCCCGGGGTGGGGCGCCTGGCGGTGCAGGCCATCTCGTACCGGGACTACCCGGTGGTCCAGGCCGCGGTCTTCACCCTGGCCTCGATCTTCATCCTCATCAATTTCCTGGTGGACGTGCTGTACGCCTATGTGGATCCGCGGGTGGCGTACAAGTGATCGAGAGCCGAGAGCCGCGAGCCGCGAGCCGTGGGGGCGATCGGCGGGCAGTCGCGGCATGAGTGAAGACGGTGCTGCGGTTCGGGGTGCGGCGGTTCACGGTTCCTCAACCTCGAACATAGAATCTCGAACCGGGAACCTGTTCTCATGAGTGACGGTCGCGCCGTGGCCCTGGAGGTGGCCCAGGCGGTCGCACGACCGGAGGCGCGGCAGGACCTCCGGCGCATCCTCCGAGAGCTTTCCCGGAACCGGGCGGCCCTGATCGGGCTCGTGATCCTCGTGGGGATGGTGGCCTCGGCCGTCCTCGCCCCGGTCGTCGCCCCGCACGATCCGATCGCCCAGGAGATCGCCCTCCGCCTGAAGCCGCCGGGATGGACCGCCGCGGGCGGCCGGATCTACTTGCTGGGCACCGACCACCTGGGCCGGGACATCCTGAGCCGGCTGATCTTCGGGGCCCGCATCTCGCTCGCCATCGGCTTTTCGGCCGTGGCGCTGGCGGGCACGCTGGGGACGCTCATGGGTCTCGTGGCGGGCTACCGGGGCGGGCGCGTGGACGATTTCTGCATGCGCCTCACGGACACCATGCTGGCGATGCCCTTCATCCTGCTGGCCCTGGCGGTGGTCGCGGTTCTGGGTCCCAGCCTGCGCAACATCATCTTCGTCCTGGGAATGACCAGTTGGGTCTCCTACGCCCGGGTGGTGCGGGCGGAGGTCCTGAGCCTGCGCACGCGGGAGTTCGTGGCGGCGGCCAGGGCGCTCGGCGGCGGAGGCCCGCGGATCGTGTTCCGGCACCTGCTCCCCAACGTGCTCACGCCGGTCATCGTCATCGCCACGCTGGAGGTGGCGAGGATGGTCATCCTGGAATCGGCCCTGTCGTTCCTGGGCCTGGGGGTGCAACCGCCCACGCCGACCTGGGGGGGGATGCTGGCCGACGGGCGGGCGTACCTGTCCACGGCCTGGTGGCTAGCCACGTTCCCCGGGCTCTCCATCATGCTCACCGTTCTGGGGATCAACCTGTTGGGGGACTGGTTGCGGGACGTGCTGGATCCGCGGTTGCCATGGTAGCGTGCCCTCCCGGCCCGGGCGGGACCGACACCGTGGCAGAGCTGTCCACGGGGAATCAGGAGAGCCACTGCAAAAAGGAGGGGAAAGGATGCGTTACTGGAAGGGGTGCATCTGGGGAGCGGCCTGGCTCGTCCTGCTGGCGCCGGCGGCCTGGGCCGCGCCCAGCGGCAAGGTGGTGGTGGCGCAGGGGGTGGACCCCACGACGCTGGATCCCCACGACCACGAGGAGACGCCGGCCTACAACGTGCTGCTGAATCTGTATGACACGCTGCTGGTCCGGGACAAGGACCTCAAGATCGTCCCGTGGCTGGCCACCTCGTACCGGCTGATCAACCCGACCACCTGGGAGTTCAAGCTGCGCCAGGGGGTCAAGTTCCACACCGGGGAGCAGTTCGACGCCGAGGCGGCCAAGTTCAGCCTGGAGCGGGTGGCCAACCCGGCGCTGAACCTGCGCATGACCGCCCTGCGGATCATCGACCGGGTGGAGGTGAAGGACAAGTATACCATCCACATCGTTACGAAGAAGCCGTTTCCAACCCTGGATGCGCAGCTCGCGCTCCGGGGGGCCATGGTCCCGCCCAGCTACTTCAAGGAGCACGACAAGGCATTCCTGGCCCGCAATCCCGTCGGGACCGGCGCGTTCAGGTTCGTCAAGTGGGTCAAGGACGACCAGATCGAGCTGGAGGCCAACGAGCAGTGGTGGCGGGGCGCCCCGAAAATCAAGACGCTGATCTTCCGGCCCATCCCCGAGGAGGCCACGCGGATGTCCGCCCTCCAGACGGGCGAGGTGGACATCGCGACCAACGTGCCGCCGCATCTGGTCAAGCAGATCAAGAACCACCCCAAGGTCACCGTCGCCTCCGCCCCCAGCGTGCGGACGATCTTCATCCCCATCTACAACGTGCAGTGCGAGCTGATCCAGGGCTCGTGGGACTGCACCAAGCCGGTGCAGAGCCCGGTCGCCAACCGCAAGGTTCGCCAGGCGATCAACTACGCCGTGGACGTGGATGCGATCATCAGGAACGTCCTGGAGGGCCAGGGCATCCGGACGGCCACGCCGCTCACCTCGAAGCACTTCGGCTACGACCCCAAGCTCAAGCCGTTCCCGCACGATCCCGCCCGGGCCAAGAAGCTCCTGGCCGAGGCAGGCTATCCGAACGGCATTGACCTCGTCCTGCATTCGCCCAACGGTCGCTATCCCAAGGACAAGGAGGTAGCGGAGGCCATCGCCGGCCAGCTCACCCAGGCGGGCATCCGCACGCAGGTCAAGATCTACGAGTGGACGACGTACATGAACAACATCGCCTACCGCCACGGCGGCGCGCCCATGTGGCTGATCGGCTGGGGCAACACCACCTGGGATGCCGACGGCACCTTCGTCCCCATGTTCCGGACCGGGCAGCTCCTGGCGAACTACTGGAACCCCGACTTCAATGCGCTGCTGGACGAGGCGCAGACCAACATGGACCCGAAGAAGCGGCAGGAGCTGTACGCGAAGGCGAGCCGGTTCTTCATTGACGACGCCCCGGCGATCCCCCTGTACCAGCAGATCGACAACTACGGGGTCAGCCGGAGGCTCCAGTGGACGGCCCGGCCCGACGAGCGGATCGAGGGCTACCACATCGCGATCAAGCCGTAAGATCGCGGCCCGCACCCCCTGCTCCCCCATGTGCGGGGAGGGGAGGCTGAGGGGCCGGAGGTCGGTCGGATGTACGCCGTGTGCGTCACGGTCCACGTCAAGCCGGAGCACGTCCAGGACTTCATCCAGGCAACGCTGGAAAACGCGCGACAGAGCCGGTTGACCGAGCCCGGGAACGTCCGCTTCGATGTCCTGCAGGCCGAGGCGGACCCGGCGCAGTTCTTCCTGTACGAGGTGTACCGGGGGAAAGAGGAGTTCGGGCGCCACCAGCAGACCCCGCACTACCTCAAGTGGAAGGAGACGGTGGCGCCCTGGATGGCCGTGCCGCGGCAGGGCGTCCGCCACGTGAGCCTGTTCCCTCCGGAGAATGCCTGGGGCTAGCCGGGGGCGGGGCTGCCCCCCGGCCCGCTGCGCATCCGCGCGGTGCGCCTGAGGAGCGTTACGGGAGGACCGGGATGCGACTTCCCGAGCGAGTGGCGATCTGCGAGGTGGGGCCGCGGGACGGGCTGCAGAACGAGCGGGTGAACGTCCCGACGGCGGGCAAGCTCCGGCTCATTGAGGCGCTGGCGGAGGCGGGCATCCGGCGGCTGGAGGCGACCTCTTTCGTGTCGCCGAGGTGGATCCCGAACCTGGCCGATGCGGGGGAGGTGCTGGCGGGCCTCCGGCGCAAGCCAGGCGTGACGTATGCCGCGCTGGTTCCGAACCTCAAGGGGCTCGAGCGGGCGCTGGCCGCCAAGGTGGACGAGGTGGTCATCTTTCTCTCGGCCAGCGAGAGCCACAACCGGAAGAACATCAACCAGAGCATCGCCCAGGCGCTGGAGGCGTACCGCGAGGTTGCGGCCCGGGCCAAGCGAGCCGGGCTCCGGCTGAAGGCAGCGCTCTCCACCTGCTTCGGCTGCCCGTACGAGGGGGACGTGGATCCGGCCGCGGTCGTGAGGCTTGCCGAGGCCCTGATCGGCCTGGGGGCGGACGAGGTCGGGATCTCGGATACGACAGGCATGGCCAATCCGCGGCAGGTGTACGCCGTCGTGTCACGGGTGGCGGAGCGGGTCGCCCTGGAAAAACTGAGCCTGCACTTTCACGACACGCGGGGCACCGGCCTGGCCAATGTCCTGGCCGGCCTCCAGGCGGGCGTGAGGATCTACGACGGGTCGGTGGGCGGGCTGGGCGGCTGCCCCTACGCCCCGGGGGCCACGGGCAACATCGCCACCGAGGATCTCGTCCACATGCTCCACGAGATGGGGGTCGAGACGGGCGTGGACCTCCCCAGGCTCATCGAGTGCGCCCGGCTCGCCCAGGACCTCGTCGGCCGCCCCCTGGAGGGCCACGTCAGCAAGGCCGGCCCGGTCGATCACCGCGGCGGCGGGAGAACGTGCACGGCATCCGTGTAGACGACGACCCGCGCAGGACGGGGTCAGGCAGTCCTCTTGCCTTATTGGCGCGGGTGAAATTCGGCCGTCCGAGGGTTTGCGCGAAGCAAGCCGGCGAGAGGGAGTCAGACACCGCTGGGCCCTCGGGACAGTCTCAGACTCTTCGAGTACGACCGGATGGCGGGTGTCGCCCTCGCGATGGCGGCGCACCTGCTCCTGGTTCGCTCGGCGCCTGCGCCAGAGTTCCCAGGCTCGCATGCGGCCTGAGGCCCCGGTTCGGGGAACCGGATTCATTCCGGCAGGCCCCGGCGCGGCTCAGGAGCCGGGGGGGCCGTACTTCTTCTCCAGCTCGGCGAACCGCGAGCGCCCGACGGTCTCGAACATCTCGTGGAAGGAGACCATGCGCGCGGCGTACCGGTCGGTGGTGCCATCCTCCCGCAATACCGCCAAGACCTCTCGCATGGCCTTGAGGCTGGCCATCCAGAGCGACACGGGATAGAGGGCGATCTTGTAGCCGATCGCCTGCAGCTGCCGCGCGGGCAGGACCGGGCTCTTCCCCCCGCCCTCCACCATGTTGGCGAGGTGGGGGCCGGGCACCGATCGGGTGATGGTGCGCATCTGCTCGACGCTCCGGGGCGCCTCGACGAAGAGGACGTCCGCCCCCGCCTCCCGGTAGGCGTTGGCCCGCGTGAGCGCGTCCTCCAGGCCGGTCACCGCAACGGCATCCGTGCGGGCGATCAGGACGAGGTCCGGGTCCCGCCGGGCCTCCACGGCCGCCCGGATCTTCTGGACCATCTCCCCCCTGGGAATGAGCTGCTTGCCCTCCGTGTGCCCGCACTTCTTCGGCATCACCTGATCTTCGAGCTGGATGCCGGAGGCGCCCGCGCTCTCGAATTCGCGGACGGTGCGCATGACGTTGATGGGATTTCCGTAGCCCGTGTCGACGTCGCAGATCACGGGGAGGGTCGTGACCTGGAGGATGCGCCTGGCGTTTTCCAGGACCTCGCTCATCGTGGCGAGCCCGATGTCGGGGAACCCCAGGAAGTTGCCGGCGAGGGCCGCCCCCGACACGTAGATCGCCGGAAAACCGGCCTGCTCGATCAGGAGGGCGGAGAGGGCGTTGAAGCAGCCCGGCACGACCAGGATCGGCTCCTCGCTCAGGAGCGCCCGCAGGCGAGCAGTCCGCCGCGGATCCGGTCGGGAGGGACGCGTTGGCGGGGCCATGGGGATTTCCTCCTGCCTCTGGCGATCGCGTCGCGGCCCCCTCAGGGCTGCTGCCCGGCCCCGGCGGCGCGTTCCGCCGGCGGGCGGGCGGACGATCCGCCGAGACCGGCCGCCAGCCGGGCCGCGTACGTCAGGCCGAGCAGTCCGAATCCCAGCGGGAGGAACAGGTACGGGATGACCAGGGGCGTGCCCAGGCTCGTGGACATGCGGTCGTTGTGCTCGTAGGCCGCCCAGGCCATCGCGAGGCCCTTCCACGTCATCACCGCGCAGAACAGGAGGCCGACCCCATCGCCGATCCGCGCACAGATCTGCCGGGCCCCGGAGGAAAACCGATCCGTGAGAAAGGTGATCCGGATCTGCGTCCCGGCCGAAAGGGCGTCGGCGGCCGGCAGGACGCAGACGAACATCAGGAGAAAGGTGTTCACCTCCAGGGCCCAGGTGGTGGGGGCCAGGAGGAGGTAGCGCAGGAGGACGTCGTACGAGATGCTCGCCACCATGAAGGCGAGGGCGATCTCCCCCGACACCCCGCCGATTCTCGCCAGCCGGCCGACCAGCGCCACGGCTCCCCCCGCTGCTCGTCTCAGGCCTTCCCCAGCGCCAGGTTGATGGCCTGCTGGCCGATCGGCTCCCCGACCTGCTTTTTCCACCAGGCCCAGACGGGCTGGCTCTTCTCCGCGAAGAGCTTCAGCTCTTCCGCCGTGGGATTGATGGTCTTGATGCCGGCACCGGCGATTCGCGGCCACAGGACCTCGGGGTAGAACTTCTTGTTCGCCACCTTGGTGGAGTTCTGGTCGTACCACTTGGCGGCCTCCCAGAAGACCGCCTTCGCCTTCTCGGGCATCTTGTCCCAGGTGCTCTTCAGCAGGTAGACCCCGATGCTGAAACCGGTGATGGGCAGCTTGTAGCAGTATTTCACCTGCTCGTGGACCTTGCGGCTGACGACGGTGGTCACGTTGGCCACCACCGCGTCCACGACGCCCCGCTGGACGGCCAGGTACAGCTCCGAGGAGGGGATGCGCGCCCCGGCGACGCCGAAGGGCTTCAGGGCCTCCTCGGCCTCGTAGGAGACGATCCGGACGCGCTTGCCCTTCAGGTCCGCGAGGCTCGCGACCGGCTTGCCGCTCCAGACGTACTCGGGCTCGTAGATGCCGCCGCCCCCGGTGAGCATGAAGGTGTTGTCCCTGGCCAGGGCCTCATTCATGAGCCTCCAGAGCGGGGTGTCCATGTCCAGGCGCTCCCCGTGCTGGTACAGGTCCAGGACCAGGCCGGGAAGCCCGGTGATGCCCAGGATGGGGAAGGTCCGGGTGATGTAGGAGCTGGTGTGGAACATGAACTGGATCGTCCCCGCGCGCAGGGCCTGGGTCTGCTCGTCGGCCTTGACCAGGGTGCCGGAGTCGAAGAAGTCGATCTTCATCAGGTCGCCGCCGTCCTTCTTGAGCCGGTCCACGAATCCCTTGATCGGCGGGAACAGGTCCTGGTAGGCGGGCGTGAGGTAGGTGACGCCGGTGTAGGTGGGCACGGCCGCCAGGGCCACCCGGCCGAAGGACCCCGTAACCGTCATGGCGGCGCCGGCGGCCCCCAGGAACTCGCGTCGCGTCAGTCCGTTCATGGCTCCCTCCTTCGGCTACCGCATGAGACCCGGCAGCCACAGTGCCAGGGGTGGATAGAGCGTGAAGAGCAGCAGGCACGCCAGTTGGACCATGAGGAAAGGGAGGCTGGCCCGGATGATCTCCTCCACCCGGAGGAACGGGCAGCAGCCCCGCAGCGTGTACAGGTTGAGCCCGACGGGAGGGGTCACCACCGCCAGTTCCAGGTTGATCACCAGGACGATGCCGTACCAGAGGGGATCGAAGCCGAGGGCCTTCACGAGCGGCAGCAGGATGGGGGTGGTGATGACGATCAGCGAGGCCGCATCCACAAACATGCCCCCCAGGATGAGCAGGGCCTGGATGGCGAGGATCATGACCATGGGGGGCAGATGCAGCGCGAGCAGGGCGTTGGTGAGGGTCTCGGGGAGGCGGACCATGTTGAGGAAGTCGCCGAAGATCTTGGCACAGCCGATGATGAGCAGGATGGCCACGCTGATCCGCAGGCTCTCGCGAACGATCTGCACGGCCCGCCGGACCGAGAGGTCGCGATAGAGCATTCCGGCAACGAGGAGAGCGCCGGTCGCGCCCAGGGCCGAGGCCTCGGTGGGGGTGGCGATCCCCAGATAGATCGAGCCCAGGACGAGGAAGATGAGAATGGCCGTGGGCCAGACCGTGCGCAGCGCGGACCAGCGGTCCGCCCAGCTCGATCGCAGCGCCGCGGAGGAGGGGGCCAGCTCCGGCGAGATCTTCACCCGCACGAAGACGTACAGGCTCAGGCCCAAGGCCAGGACGAGGCCGGGGACGATGCCGCCGATGAACAGCTTGGCCACCGACTCGCCGGTGATGGCGCTGTAGATGATGAAGGGAACGCTGGGCGGGATCAGCATGGCCAGGGCGCCCGCCGTGACCACGGATCCGGCCGCGATCCTGACCGAATAGCCGTACTTGAGCATCTCGGGCACGGCCATGGAGCCGATGGCCGCCACCCCGGCCACGCTCACCCCGGAGACGGCGCCGAAGAGGGTGCAGGCCCCCACCGAGGCGATGGCCAGCCCTCCCGGGAGCCAGGACAGCCACCGCGCGGCCAGACGGTACAGGTCCTCGCCGATGCGGCTCCTGGCCAGGACGTGGCCCATGAGGACGAAGAGCGGCAGGGCAATGAGCTCGTAGGTCGTGGTCTGGCCGACGAAGGAGGTGATCGCCAGGGGCAGGACATCCGTCCCGCGGAACAGCCACAGGCCGATGGTGCCGGCAACCCCGAGGGCGATGAAGATGTGGGTGCCGAGGAGGATGAGGACCAGGAACAGCCCGGTCATGGCGATGGCTTCGACCACGAGCCGCCTCCGGGGGAATGGGCGGCTCCCCGGGAGGCTCCGCCGCATCCTCCCGTCCCCTCCCCGCTAGGACATCCCGGCTGCTCTGGCGAGGAAGCGATCCCGCGACACGATCATCCGGTGATGGCGGCCCTCGCCGATCTTGTTCCGGTGGTCATGGGCCACCACGGTAAAGGTCAGCCTGCGCCCCTCGATGGCGGTCAGTTCCGCTTCCGCCCAGACCTCGGCCCCGACCGGGGTGGCGGCGAGGTGCGACACCTCGACCCACGTGCCCACGGTCGTCTCGCCTGGGCCCAGCCGGCCGGCCACGGCGTTCACGGCGGCCGTCTCCAGGAGGGCCACCAGGCTGGGCGTCCCGTAGACCGGGACGTCGCCGCTGCCCCAGGCCTCGGCGGTGTGCTCCCGCCTGACCCGGAGGCTCGCCCTTCCGCGCAGACCGATCCTGAGCCCGCCCATCCTGCCCCCTTCGGGGGCTGTCCCGCCCCGGCCGCTCAGCGCCCGTGGAATTTCGGCGGACGCCGGGCCAAGAACGCCTCCAGGCCCTCCTTGAAGTCCCGGCTGCTGAAGGCCTGGACGAAGTGCGCCCG
>JBBIQE010000015.1:0-38676 GCA_037442485.1 Methylomirabilis sp. (SeqCode) | reverse complement strand
ATGGGCGACAACCGGGATCACAGCATGGACAGCCGGGTGTGGGGATTCCTGGACATGCGCAAGATCAAGGGCAAGGCCTTCATCGTCTATTTCTCCCTCCAGACCGAGGAGATCCCCTACAGCTCGCCCCTGCCCAGCGTGCTCTACCTGTTCACGCACCCCTCGATCATCCGGTGGGGGCGGATCGGGACCCTCATCCGCTGAGGCCTCCCTTCCCCGCGTGCCGCGCACGGGACACGGACCGATTCGACTCGCCCACGGGTCGTTCGCTCCGGAAAGTTCAGGGCTCCGTCCACGACTTTTCCCGAGGACCAGTCCCGAGAGGGCGACGATTTCCGGCAGGGCCGTGGCCCGAAAGATTCCGCCCCCCGATCTCCGGCTCGAGCCCGGGCGCCCCTCGTGGAGGATGGACCTCGTGGGCGCGATCAGCCCGGACATGGGCGTGAGCCTCGCCGAGGTTATGGCCCCCTTGACAACCCCCGGGGCCTCTTTTATAGTCAAAACAGCCTGGCACTCTCGGCGTGAGAGTGCCAGGCCGTCGAGGTGTCTCGGGATGCTCAACGCACGGCACCAGGGGGTGCTTCGCGCCATTGTCCTGGATTACATCCGGACGGCCGAGCCGGTCGGCTCCCGCACCATCTCGCGCCGCTACGGGTTCTCGCTGAGCCCGGCGACCATCCGCACCACCATGGCCGACCTGGAGGAGCTGGGGTACGTCGCGCAGCCCTACACCTCGGCGGGGCGGGTCCCCACCGATCGGGGGTACCGCTTTTACGTGGATGCCTTGATGGAGCGCCCCCAGTTGAGCGACGCCGAGGTGCGGCGGATCGAGCAGTACGTGGGCCCCGCGGGCGAGGTGGAGGAGATGCTGCGGGAGGTGGGGAAGCTCCTGTCGGCCCTGTCTCCCTACGTGGCCGTGGTCATGGCGCCCCGGCTCCAGGAGAGTCCGTTCCGCCGGGTGGAGTTCGTGCTGCTGGCCCCCGACCGGGTCCTGGTCATCCTGCTGGCGGAGGCGGGCCTGGTCCACCACAAAGTCATCGCCGTGGACGAGGCCATGTCCCAGGATGAGCTGGACCGGATCGCCGGGTATCTGACCGATCTGCTCCACGGGCGAAGCCTGCGCGAGGTGCGGGACCTGCTGCTCGCCCAGATGGCCGAGGAGAAGGCCCAGTACGATCGGATGCTGGCGCGGGCCCTCCGCTTCGGGGCCAAGGCCTTGGAGGCCGAGGCCGAGGCCGATCTCTTCGTGGCGGGCGCGGCCCACCTCGCCGACCAGCCCGAGTTTGCCGACATCGCCAAGATGCGGGCGCTGTTTGCGGCCTTCGAGGAGAAGTCGAAGCTGGTGAAGATCCTCAACGAGTGCCTGACGGGCGGCGACTTCCGGATCTTCATCGGCAGCGAGATGCCGGTCCGGGAGATCCAGGGCCTGAGCGTGATCGCCGCCCCGTACCGGCGTCGCGACCGGGTGCTGGGCGTCCTGGGGGTCTTGGGACCCACGCGGATGGACTACGGCCGGGCGCTGGCCCTGGTGGAGACGACGGCGAGACTGCTCACCCGCGCCCTTACGGAGCGGGCCGCCTAGCCGCGTCCGCATCCTTACCGAGCGGGAGGATCTCACCGGTCCTCCCGTTCGTCTGTCTGGAGCCATGGAACGGGAACAGACTGTGCCGCAGACTGACACCGAGGCCGAGGTTCGCCCGGCTGAGGCCGCGCTGCCGGCCGAAGGGGCCGCCGAAGCCCCCGAGGCGCTGCGGCAGGCCCTGGCCGCCAAGAGCCAGGAGGTCGAACGGCTGCAGGACAGGCTGCTCCGCCTGCAGGCGGAGTTCGAGAACTCCAGGAAGCGGATGGCCCGCGAGAAGGCCGAGTTCCTGAAGTTCGCCCACGAGGGGCTGATCCTGGATTTCCTGCCCGTGCTGGACAACCTGGAGCGGGCCCTGGGGGCGGCGCGGGCCGAGGTGGGCTCGACACCCCTCGTGGAGGGGATCGAGATGATCGCCCGCCTCTTCCGGTCCGTCCTGGAGAAGGCGGGGGTCAAGCCGATGGAGGCCGTGGGACAGCCGTTTGATCCCGCCTACCACCAGGCCGTCGCCCAGGTGGACACCGCGCAGGGGGACGCGAACATGGTGGTCGAGGAGATCCAGAAGGGCTATCTTATCGAGGGCCGGGTGCTCCGTCCGGCCATGGTCAAGGTCTCGCGCGCCGTCTCGCCTGAGGCGGGCGAGGGTCCGGGCGGTGAGGGCGACCAGGCGTGAGTGGCAAGCGCGACTACTACGAGGTGCTGGGCGTCGCCCGCGAGGCCAGTCCGGAAGATATCAAGAAGGCCTACCGCAAGCTGGCCCAGCAACACCACCCCGACAAGAACCCCGGGGACCGTTCGGCCGAGGAGCGGTTCAAAGAGATCAGCGAGGCCTACGAGGTCCTGGGCAATCCCGAGAAGCGGCAGGCCTACGACCGGTTCGGTGCGGCCGGGCCCGGGCGCGGCTTCGAAGGGTTCGGTGGGTTCGAGTCGGGATTCGGCAGCATCTTCGACGACATCTTCGAAGGTTTCTTCACCGGCCGCACTGGGCGGCCGGGCCGGGGGGCCCAGCGCGGGGCCGACCTGCGCTACAACCTGGAGATCCGCTTCGAGGAAGCGGCCACCGGCGTCGAGAAGGAGATCCTCGTCCCGCGGCTCGACACCTGCCCGAGCTGCCGCGGCAGCGGGGCCAGGGCGGGGTCGCAGCCCGTCGTGTGCCGGGCCTGCCGCGGCACGGGACAGGTGCGCTTCTCCCAGGGCTTCCTCACGGTCAGCCAGACGTGCGGGCAGTGCCGCGGCGAGGGCCGGGTCATCGAGCATCCCTGCCCGAGCTGCCGGGGACTGGGCCAGGTCAAGGCCGAGCGCAGGCTCACCGTCAAGATCCCCGCCGGCGTGGAGACGGGGACCCGCCTCAAGCTGGCCGGCGAAGGGGAGGCGGGCGTGCGGGGCGGCCCGCCCGGCGACCTGTACGTGGTCATCAGCGTGCAGGAGCATCCCATCTTCACCCGGCAGGGGGACGACCTGTACTGCGAGGTGCCCGTCAGCTTCACCCAGGCGGCCCTGGGGGCGCAGATCGAGATCCCGGCCATCTCCGGGCGGGCCACCATCAAGATCCCGCCGGGCAGCCAGACGGGCGCGGAGTTCCGCATCCGGGGCAAGGGGTTGCCGAATGTCCGGGGATACGGGCGCGGGGATCTGGTGGTGCGGATCTTCGTCGAGGTCCCCACCCACCTCACGGCCAAGCAGCGCGACCTGCTGGAGCAGTACGCCCGCCTGGAGAACGGCGCGGGTAGCCCCCTGGTCCAGGGATTCTGGGAAAAGGTGAAGGCGCTCTTCGACTGAGGCCCGCCAATTTTCACTGTCACCCCGACAGCCGACGACCCGCCCACCGGGTTGCAGCTGGCCGGTTGTCGGTTGTCCGCTGTGTCGGTTTTCCGTTGAAGTGACCGGGCGCCGCGGGTGAACGATTCGCGGATCCACCACCGAAGGTTTTTCGTCCCCGCCGAGCGCATCCGGAACGGCTGGGTCGAGTTCGCCCCGGCCCAGGCCCATCAGATGGTGCGTGTCCTGCGGCTGCGGCCCGGCGATCGGGTGTCGGCATTCGACGGGACCGGCCGCGAGGTCGTCGCGTCGCTCGTGACGGCGACGGCGCGGAGGACGACGGCCCGGATCCTCGAGGAGCTGCCCCGCCCCGCTCCCCCGCGGCTGCGCCTCACCCTGGCGCAGGTGGTTCCGCGCGGAGGGGCCATGGATCTCGTCGTGGCCAAGGCCACGGAGCTTGGCGTCTCATGCATCATCCCGCTGGAGACGTCGCGGAGCGTCCGGCGAACCGGTCGGGCATCGCGCTGGCTGCGGATCGCCCGGGAAGCGGCCGAGCAGTGCGGGCGGCGGGATCTGCCCGAGCTACGGGCCGCCAGCAGCCTGGAGGCCTTCCTCCGCCAGCACCCCCGGGACAGGCCGCTCTTGGCCTGTGATGCCGGCCCGGACAGCCGACCCCTCCTCACCCTCTGCCGGGAGCTGGAGGGGGCGTCCGCGCTCACGCTCCTCGTCGGGAGCGAAGGCGGTCTCGACCGCGACGAGGTGGGGCGGCTCCGCTCCCACGGCGCCCTGCTCACCGGGCTGGGGCCCCGGCTCCTCCGGGCCGACACTGCGGCCCTGGCCGCCCTGGCGGTGATCCAGGCCAGCCTGGGCGACTGGGGGAGCGCGCAGGCCGGGGAGGGCCGATGAGGTCCCCCCGATGGGGGAGAACACCCGGTGTCGCGGGCCGGGGGATGGGAGGCCCCGGCGCGGCCCGGCCGACGGGAGGGGGTGCGGGATGAGGGGGGACTGAGGATGGTGGAAGAGGTGGTGCGGGATCACCCCCCGGCCACCGCCGAGGGGTGCCTGGGCAGCATCCTGATCGTGGATGACGAGGAGGCCCTGTGCGGTTCGCTGGTCACGGCATTCAGCCTGCAGGGCTATCGCGCCGCGGGGGCGAGATCGGGTACGGAGGCCCTGGAGCTCCTGCGGCAGCGTTCTTTCGACGTGCTCTTGGTTGACCTGAGGATGCCCGACATTGACGGCATCCAGCTCATGGAGCGCGTGCGGGCGGAGCTGCCCGGTGCCCTGGTCATCCTCATGACCGGCGCGGGCACCGTGGAGACGGCCGTCCGCGCCCTGAAGGGGGGCGCCTACGACTACCTCGTGAAACCCTTCACGCTGCCCGCCATCTTCCACACCGTGCGGCGCGGCCTGGAGCAGCAGCGGCTCCGGCAGGAGAACGTCTACCTCAGCGAGTTGAACCGCCGCCTCCAGGAGGTGGACGAGATCAAGTCCAACCTCCTTTCCGCCATCACCCACGAGTTTCGCACGCCCCTCACCGTCATGAGTGGCTGGCTGGATCTGCTGCTGGAGGGGCAGTTCGGCCCCCTCTCGAGCAAGCAGCGGGAAAGCCTGATCGCCGTCCGGCGGGGGGCCGTCCGCCTGGGTCGGCTCATCGCCAACCTGCTGGTCTTCGTGGAGTCCAATCGGGGGCAGCCCGCCCGGAAGCGACTGCCGTTGAACGTGCCGGACCTGCTGCAGGAGGCCCGGAGAGAACTGCTGCCGGAGTGCGAGGAGCGGGCTGTGAGGCCGCGCATGGAGCTGCCGCCGGACCTGCCCCCCGTTGCGGGGGACAGGGAGGACCTGCGTCTGCTCTTCCTCAACCTGGTGGAGAACGCCATCAAGTTCAACGAGCCCGGCGGGGAGGTCGTGCTCCGGGCGGCCGCGGAGGCCCAGACGCTCCGGGTGAGCATCACGAACAGCCGGGGCGTGATTCCGGCGGACCGCATCCCGGCGCTGCTCGAACCGTTCACCCAGGGGGACATGAGCGCGGCCCGAGCGGCCGGGGGCCTGGGCCTGGGCCTGGCGGTCGTCCGGATGATCCTGGAGGCGCACGCCGGTGAGCTTGCCATCGAGAGCGCGCGCGGACAGGGGACCACGGTGCACGTCCGCCTCCCGCTGGCGCGCTGACGGCAACGTTGCAAGGAAAAACCGACAACCGACCACCGATCAATGATCGCCACTGGGTCATCGTCAGTCGTCCGGTGTCCGGTCGCCATGGGCCGGGGGTCTTCATGGTAAACGAACCCCGGCTGGTGCTGGTGGACGGCAGCTCGTCCCTGTACCGCGCCTTTTTCGCGCTCCCGCCCCTCAGCAACTCCACGGGCTTGCCCACCCACGCCATCCTGGGGTTCACCACCATGCTCCTGAAGCTGCTCCGCGAGGAGGAGCCGGAGGCGGTGGGCGTGGGCTTTGACGGGCCGGGCCCCACGGCGCGCCACCTCGAGTTCGCGGCCTACAAGGCCCAGCGTCCCGAGATGCCGGAGGATCTGGCGCGGCAGATTCCCCACGTGCAGCGGCTGCTGGAGGCGATGCGCGTCCCGGTCCTGATGATGCCCGCCCAGGAGGCCGACGACATCCTGGGGAGCCTGGCGGTCCGGGCGGTTCCGGCAGGCTACCGGGTTGTCTTGATCTCGGGCGACAAGGACCTGCTCCAGCTGGTGGGCGAGCGGGTCGTGGTCCGCGATACGATGAAGCAGCGCACCTGGGGGCCGGCCGAGGTGCAGGAGCGGTACGGGATTTCCCCCGGGCAGATCCCCGACCTGCTCGCCCTCATGGGCGACAGCATTGACAACATCCCGGGCGTCCCGGGCGTGGGGGAGAAGACGGCCCGGGATCTGCTGCGGCGGTTCGGGACGCTGGAGGCGGTGCTCGAGAGATGCGCCGAGGTCAAGCGGCCGAAGCTGCGCGAGGCCCTCCGCGCCCACGCGGAGCAGGCGCGGCTCTGCAAGCGACTGGCGACGATCCGGACGGACCTGCCCGTCCCCTGGGCCCCGGCCGAGTTCACCCGGAGGGCGCCGGACTGGGCGGCCCTGCTCGCGCTGTTTCGCGAGCTGGAGTTCTCCCGGCTGATCCAGCAGTTCAGCCAGGGCCAATTGCAAATTTCACCCTGACAACCCACCGCCGGTCAACCGGGATTGGTCGGTTGTGAGTGGTCGGTTCTCCGTGTGGCATCGGGGGGGATGGTCCGTGCTGGTGGTGGGCCTGACCGGCGGGATCGCCACGGGCAAGTCCACCGTGGCCGCCATGTTCGCGGCGCGTGGGGCGGCCGTGGTGGACGCCGACCGCATCGCCCACGCCCTCCAGGAGCCGGGGCAGCCGTGCCACCGGGCGATCGTGGAGGCCTTCGGACGCGAGATCCTGGACGGCGCGGGTCGGATTGACCGTCGCCGGCTGGGGGCCCGGGTCTTCGCCGATGCCGCCGCGCGGCAGCGGCTCGAGCGCATCATGCACCCCGCCATCCGCCGGGCCTGCGAGCGCGAGATCCGGGCGGCCGAGGCCTCGGGCAGCCGCCTCTGCATCGTGGACGCGGCCCTGATCCTGGAGACGGGCCAGCGGGAGCGGTTCGACCGGATCGTGGTGGTCAGCGCGCCGGAGGAGGTTCAGGTGGAGCGCCTCGTGCGCACCCGGGGGCTCAGCCCGGCCGAGGCGCGGGAGCGACTGGCGTCCCAGTGGACGACCCCTGCCAAGGCGGCACTGGCCGACTTCGTCATCGAGAACGGGGGGGACCTGGCCAGCACGGAGGGGCAGGTGGCCCGGGTCTATGCCGCCCTGGAGGCCGCCGCGGCCGGGCCGGCGAAAACGAGGACGGCAAAAAACACTTGACAAAGTGCAAGGCCGCCCCTAGAGTACGATCAACTTCGAGCCGTCCTCGTGTTTACCCGCTAAAGGTATCCACCCTCGAGCGTTCGAAGATCACATCGCCCGGAGCCATATCGGGCCCAACAGGTGAGTTTGCCGCCATCCAGGCATAACACAGTGCATCGCCTCCCCGTGTAGCATGCTGTCCTGCTCCGTGCGCGCCTTCGGTGCGGGCCCCTCGGTCTGAGCCCGGGACGAAGGCCTGGCCGAGCGGGGCGCGAGTCCGGACGTGCCGAGAGCCTGGGGGACCGGAATGTCATCCAACGCAGCCGAGCGGCCCACCCGGATGGTCCGGGAGCGGGAACCGTCAGAACCGACCAAAGGAAGCCCGATGAATCTTGCCGAGCTGAAAGAGAAGACCATTGCCGAGTTGACCGCCATCGCCCGATCCCTGAACGTGGTGGGGGCCAGCGGCCTCCGGAAGCAGGAGATGATCTTCAAGATTCTGGAGGCCCAGACGGAGAAGAACGGCCTGATCTTCGCCGAGGGCGTCCTGGAGGTCCTTCCGGACGGCTTCGGGTTCCTGCGGGCGCCCGACTACAACTACCTGCCGGGGCCGGACGATATCTACGTTTCGCCGTCCCAGATCCGGCGCTTCGATCTCCGCACGGGAGACACCGTGTCGGGTCAGGTGCGGCCCCCCAAAGAGGGCGAGCGGTACTTCGCCCTCCTCAAGGTCGAGGCCGTCAACTTCGAGAATCCCGAGCTCATCAAGGAAAAGGTCCTCTTCGACAACCTGACCCCCCTGTTCCCCAACCAGCGGTTGCGCCTGGAGACCACGCCGGAGGAGATCTCCATGCGCATCATGGACCTGCTCACCCCCCTGGGGAAGGGACAGCGGGGCCTGATCGTGTCGCCACCCCGGACGGGCAAGACGGTCCTGCTGCAGAAGATCGCCAACAGCATCACCAAGAACCACCCCGAGGTCATCCTGATCGTCCTGCTGATCGACGAGCGGCCCGAGGAGGTCACCGACTTCCAGCGGTCGGTGAAGGCGGAGGTGGTCAGTTCCACCTTCGACGAGCCGGCCACGCGCCACGTCCAGGTGGCGGAGATGGTCATCGAGAAGGCGAAGCGGCTGACCGAGCACAAGCGGGACGTGGTCATCCTCCTGGATTCCATCACCCGTCTGGGTCGGGCCTACAACACCATCGTCCCGCCCAGCGGCAAGGTGCTCTCGGGCGGCGTGGACAGCAACGCCCTGCAGCGGCCCAAGCGGTTCTTCGGGGCCGCCCGCAACATCGAGGAGGGGGGCAGCCTCACCATCATCGCCACGGCGCTGATTGACACCGGCAGCCGCATGGACGACGTGATCTTCGAAGAGTTCAAGGGGACGGGCAACATGGAGCTGCACCTGGACCGCCGCCTCGTGGACAAGCGCCTGTTCCCGGCCATTGACATCTTCCGCTCGGGCACCCGGCGCGAGGAGCTGCTGCTCACCCCGACGGAGCTGAACAAGATGTGGGTCCTCAGGAAGGTCCTGGGGACCATGGGGGTGGTGGAGGCCATGGAGCTGCTCCAGGAAAAGATCCGCGAGACCAAGAGCAACGAGGAGTTTCTGCGCTCCATGAACCAGTAGGCGGTCCGCCCCGGCCCCCCGCATCCACGGGGGCCGGGGCATCTTCTCGCCCGACCGATGCACCCGAGGCAACCCGGCGGCAGGTCCGGTGGCCCGGCGGGTATCGCCGCCACAGGGGGTTGGGGTCGGTCGAGGGAAGCGCCTCGGCCGATTTTTCCTTGTCGGACGGGATCAACTGGAGTAGCATAACGTTTCGAGGGAAGGATCCGAACGGAGGCAGACCGATGAAGGCAGGGATCCATCCACAGTATGGGCCCGCGATCATCACCTGCGCCTGCGGCGAGGTGATCCATACCCGGTCCACCGTGCCGGTCCTCAAGGTGGAGATCTGCTCCAAGTGCCACCCCCTGTTCACGGGCCGGCAGAAGCTCATTGACAGCGAAGGCCGGGTGGAGCGGTTCCAGCGCAAGTACGGCCGCAAGAGGGCGGCGGCCGCCCCCGCCCCGTCCGAGGCCTGACCCCGGTCGGAGCGTGGAGAGGTGAGTCGGATGGTCCAGGGAACCGTTTCCGCGCCCGTCCAGCCCCGGGGAGCCGTGCCCTCCCCGGGGGGCCGCCCGTCCTCCGCACCCCTGCGCAATCCCGCACATCCCCAGCATCCCGCCGCCGACGGGCATCACCTCTAGCCCGTCCCGGGCGGACGGATCCCCCAGTCTCTCTCCGTCGCTGCCCCGGTCTCCGCCTTCCCCGCGAGGGTGCGGGCGTCCCCGGGGGGCGACATCCAGATGGGTCAGGCCATGCCATCCAGCGGTGAGACGATGTCCACGTTGATCGAGAAACTCGATGCCGTCGAGGGCCGCCATCAGGAGATCACGATGCGGCTCTCCGATCCCGCGGTCCTGGCGGATCCCGCGGAGTACCAGCGACTGGCCAGGCTGCATGCCGAGCTCGCCCCGGTGGTCGAGGAGTACCGCCGGCTGAAGAAGCTGCAGCGCGAGCTGGGGGAGGCCCGCGGTCTGTTGCGGGAGACCATTGATCCCGAGATGCGGAGCCTGGTGGAGGCGGAGATCGCCTCGCTCACGGAGAAGCGCGGGGCGCTGGAGACCTCCCTCCAGCTCTTGCTCCTGCCCAGGGACCCGGCCGACGAGCGGAACATCGTCCTGGAGATCCGGGCCGGGGCGGGCGGGGAGGAGGCGGCGCTGTTCGCGGCCGAACTGCTCCGCATGTACACCCGCTACGCGGAAAAGCAGGGGTGGAAGGTCGAGATGGTCTCCGGCAACGTCACCGGCATCGGGGGCGTGAAGGAGGCCATCCTCACCCTGGAGGGGCGGGGCGCCTACAGCCGCCTCAAGTACGAGAGCGGTGTCCATCGGGTGCAGCGCGTCCCGGCCACGGAGTCGAGCGGGCGCATCCATACCTCCACGGTGACGGTGGCCGTGCTGCCCGAAGCCCAGGAGGTGGACGTCCAGATCAACGCGAGCGACCTGCGCATTGACGTCTACCGCTCCACGGGTCCGGGGGGCCAGAGCGTGAACACCACGGACTCGGCCGTGCGCATCACCCATCTGCCGACGGGCCTGGTGGTGACCTGCCAGGACGAGAAGTCGCAGCTCAAGAACAAGGCCAAGGCCCTGAAGGTCCTGCGCGCCCGGCTGTACGACATGGAGCTGCGCAAGCAGAAGGAGGCCATGGACCGCGACCGCCGCAACCAGGTGGGGACCGGAGAGCGGGCGGAGAAGATCCGGACCTACAACTTCCCCCAGAACCGGGTGACGGATCACCGGCTCGGCCTCACGCTGCACAACCTGAGCGCCGTCCTGGAGGGGGACCTGGAGGGGCTGATCCAGGCCCTGGCCGCCCACGATCAGGCCGAGCGGTTGCGGGCGCTGTCGTGATCCGGCTGCGCCTTCCGGAGGTCGCGGAGACGCTCCTCGCGCGCCTCACCCCGCTGCCCGCGCGCCTGTGCCCGACCGTCGAGGACAGCCTCGCCACCGGCGCGCTCCTGCTGGAGCGGGCGGGCGTCGAGACGGCACGCCTGGACGCCGAGTGCTTGTTGGCCCACGTCCTGGCCTTTCCCCGCTGGCGCCTCCTGGTGGAGCGGACGCGGCGGCTCGGGCCGGAGGAGTTCGCGGCGTACCTCGCGCTGCTCCAGCGGCGGGAGTCGCGGGAGCCGCTGGCGTACCTGCTGGGCAGGCGGGAGTTCTGGTCGCTCACCCTGGCGGTCTCCCCGGGCGTCCTGGTGCCCCGCCCGGAGACCGAGACGCTGGTCGAGGCCGCGCTGGCGGCGGTGAGAGGGGCGGCCTCCGGATCCCCTCTCCCCTCCGCCCCTCCCCCCGTGGTCGTGGATCTATGCACCGGGGCGGGCGGTGTGGCCATCGCCCTGGCGCGGGAGCTGCCGGGCGCCCGGGTCTACGCCACGGACGTCTCGCGGCGGGCGCTCCGGATCGCCCGGTCGAACGCCGAGAGGCACGGCGTGGCCGACCGGATCACGTTTCTGCGGGGCGATCTCTGGCGGGCCCTGGACGGCCAGGGGCCGGAGGCCGGCGCGGACCTCGTGGTGAGCAACCCACCCTACATCCCCTCGGGGGCCATCCCCGGTCTGATGCCCGAGGTGCGGTGGGAGCCGCGGCGGGCCCTGGACGGGGGGCCGGACGGCCTCGCGTTTCACCGCGCGATCATCGCCGGGGCGCCGGGCCACCTCCGGCCCGGGGGATGCCTCCTGCTGGAGATCGGGGCAGGCCAGGCAGAGGCGGTGCGCGGGCTCTTCGAGCGGGTGGGAGGTTTCGATGCGCCTTGGGTTCACCGGGACCTGGCGGGATGCGATCGGGTCGTGGCAGCCCGACGCATCGCCAGGTGAAAACGAGAAACGGACGACCGAGCAGCGAAGGATGAACCGCTCGATCGGTTGTCGGTCGTCGGTCTTCAATGGGGATCGTGAGGCGAAGCCGTAGATGGACCAGCTGGTGATTCGAGGCGGTCGGACGCTCTCCGGGGAGGTCCGGGTGAGCGGGGCCAAGAACGCCGCCCTGCCCCTGATGGCCGCGGCCCTGCTCAGCGAGGAGCCGCTCACGCTGACGAACGCCCCGCGCCTGGTGGACGTGCGGACGATCGCCACGCTGCTCCGGCACATGGGGGTGGAGGTCGAGGGGGACGGCACGCCCAGGATCCGGCTGCGGGCGCATCGTGTCAGCCGTCCCGAGGCGCCCTATGACCTGGTGAGGACGATGCGGGCCTCCGTCCTGGTCCTGGGGCCGCTGGCGGCGCGATTCGGCCGCGCCCGCGTCTCGCTGCCCGGCGGGTGCGCCATCGGCCCCCGGCCGATCAACCTGCACCTGATGGGACTGGAGAAGCTGGGGGCGACGATCCGCCTGGACCAGGGGTACGTGCAGGTCGAGGCGTCGCGCCTGCGCGGGGCGCGGGTCGCCTTCGACCTCCAGACGGTGACGGGCACCGAGAATCTCATGATGGCGGCCGCCCTGGCCGACGGCACCACGGTCCTCGAGAACGCCGCCTGTGAGCCGGAGGTAGTGGATCTGGCCTGCCTCCTCACGGCCATGGGCGCCAAGGTGGAGGGGGCCGGCACCGCCACCCTCACCATCCACGGGACCTCCGCCCTGGGCGGGGCGAACCACCGGATCATCCCGGACCGGATCGAGGCCGGGACCTTCGCCGTCGCCGCGGCCATCACGGGCGGGGACATCACGCTCCGGGAGTGCCAGCCCGCCCACCTGGAGGCCATTCTGGCCAAGCTGGAAGAGGCGGGGGTACGGGTCGAGACGGGTGCGGACCGTCTCCGGGTGAGGGCGGCGGGGCGGCCACGCGCCGTCAACGTGCGGACCCAGCCCTTCCCCGGGTTCCCCACGGACATGCAGGCCCAGCTCATGGCCCTCATGACCATCGCCCAAGGGCGCAGCGTCATCACCGAGGCCGTGTTCGAGAACCGGTTCATGCACGTGAACGAGCTGCTGCGCCTCGGGGCCGATATCACCATCGCGGGAAACACGGCCGTGGTGCAGGGGGTGCCGGCCCTCACCGGCGCCCCCGTGATGGCCACCGATCTTCGGGCCAGCGCCTCCCTGGTCCTGGCGGGGCTGGCCGCCAGGGGACGGACGGTGGTCTCGCGCATCTACCACCTGGATCGGGGCTACGAGGCCATCGAGGAGAAGCTGACGGCCCTGGGCGCCGATATAGAGCGCGTCCGGGCCTGAGGCGCCTGGCCGATGGAGAGAACCGATTCCCATGGGGGATGATCTGATCGCGGTGGCGCTCCCCAAGGGGAGGCTCTTCCGCGACGCCGTGAGGCTCTTCCACGAGTGGGGGGCCCGCGGGGTCGCGGCCCTCAAGGACTCGCGGCGCCTGACCGCCGAGGATGCGGCCCACGGCCTCCGGTTCCTGGCCCTCAAGGCCGTGGACATTCCCACCTATGTGGAGCACGGGGCGGCCGACCTGGGACTGGTGGGCAAGGACCTGCTCCTGGAGCAGGGGCGGGACGTGTACGAGCCGCTGGACCTCGGCTTCGGGGCCTGCCGGCTGGTGGTGGCCGAGCCGGCATCCCTCCGCCTCCACGACGATCCGCCGTCCTGGACCTGCCTGCGGGTGGCGACCAAGTATCCGCGCCTCACGGAGCGGCACTTCAGCCAAAAGGGTGTCCAGGTCGAGATCGTCCACCTCTCCGGCTCCGTCGAGCTGGCCCCGGCCATGGGCCTGGCCGAGCGGATCGTGGACCTCACGGCCACCGGCCGGACGCTCCGCGAGAACGGCCTGGTCGAGGTGGAGGAGATCCTGAAGGCCTCGGCGCGCCTGATCGTCAACCGGGCGAGCCTCAAGACCAGGTACCAGGCCATCCAGGCGGTGATCGAAGGACTGCGCAAGCACGTGGCGGCGGCGCGGGGGGGCGAGGGATGAGAATGCTCAGGGCCGGGACCGCCGAGGCGGCGGCCTTCCTGCAGGCGCTCCGCGGGCGGGCCCGGACGCCCGCCGCCGAGGTGGAGGCGGCGGTCCGGAGGATCCTGGAGGACGTCCGGCGGACGGGGGACGCCGCGCTCTTCGCGTACACCGAAAAGTTCGACCGGGTCCGCCTGGATGCGGGAACGGTGCGGGTCGGCGAGGCCGAGCTGGAGGCCGCCCTGGGATCCCTGGATCCCCCCCTCGCCGAAGCCCTCCGGCTGGCCGCCCGGCGGATCGAGGCCTTCCACCGGCGCCAGCATCGGGAATCCTGGTTCTACCACGAGGAGGGGACCGGCCTCCTGGGGCAGCTCGTGCAACCCCTCGCGCGGGTGGGGCTGTATGCCCCCGGCGGATCGGCGGCCTACCCATCCACGGTCCTGATGAACGCCATCCCGGCCCGCGTGGCCGGGGTCACGGAGCTGGTCCTGTGCACGCCGGCCGGGCCTGACCGGGCCGTCCCGGCGGCGGTCCTGGCGGCGGCGCACCTTGCGGGGGTGCGGGAGGTCTATCGCGTCGGCGGGGCGCAGGCGGTGGCGGCCATGGCCTTCGGCACCGAGAGCATCCGCCCCGTGGACAAGATCGTGGGCCCCGGCAACATCTACGTGGCGACGGCCAAGCGGCTCGTCTTCGGCGTGGTGGGCGTGGACATGATCGCGGGCCCCAGCGAGGTGCTGGTGGTGGCGGACGGGACGGCGGCGGCCCGCTGGATCGCAGCCGACCTCCTGGCCCAGGCGGAGCATGACCGGCTGGCCTCGGCCATCTGCGTCACGCCGTCCCCGGAGCTGGCCGGGGCCGTCCGCACGGAGGTGGAGCGGCAGCTCGTCGCGCTGCCCCGGGCCGGCGTGGCGCGCGAGGCGCTGGAGGCCTACGGCGCGGTGATGCTGGTGCGGGATCTCACCGAGGCGCTGGAGATCGCCAACGCCGTCGCGCCGGAGCACCTGGAGCTCCTGGTGGCGGATCCCTGGGCCCTCCTGCCCCGGGTCCGGAGCGCCGGCGCGCTGTTCTTGGGACCCCACACGCCGGAGGTGGCCGGCGACTACCTGGCCGGCCCCAACCACGTCCTGCCCACCGGGGGCAGCGCGCGCTGGGGCTCTCCCCTCTCGGTGGAGGATTTTCAGAAGCGCTGCTCGATCCTCTGCCTCACCCCCGAGGCGCTCCACCGGTGGCGCGATCCGCTGGCGGGGCTGGCGCGGCTGGAGGGGCTGGAGGGCCACGCCCGCTCCCTCAGCGTGCGGACGGACGCGCCATGAGCTTCGATCTGACCGCGGTCATCCGTGCCGAGGTGGCGGCGCTACGCGCCTACCGTGTGGAGAGGCCCCCGGCCGGCCTCAGGGCCAAGCTGGACGCGAACGAGAGCCCCTTCGCGCTGGGCGACTCCATGCGCGAGGAGCTGGCGGCCGAGCTGGCCAAGGCCCTGGCGGACGTGGAGCTGCACCGCTACCCCGATCCCGAGGCGCGGGAGCTCCGGGACCTCCTGGCGCGGGAGCTGGGCGTGGCCTCCGAGCAGGTGCTGGCGAGCAACGGCTCGGACGAGGCCATCCAGATGCTCCTCATCGCCGCGGCGGGGCCCGGGGTTACCGTGCTCGCCCCCGTGCCCACCTTCCCGATGTACGAGATCGGGGCCAGGGCGCTGGGGCTGCGCTTTGTTGGGGTCCCCCTCTCCGAGGGGTTCGATCTGGATATCGGCCGATTCTGCGACGTCCTCAGGGCCGAGCGGCCGCGCCTCGTCTTCCTGGCCTGGCCGAACAACCCGACGGGGCGGCTGTACGAGGCCGCGGCCGTGGAGGAGATCGTCCGGGTCTCCGCTGGAGGGGGCGCCAACGCCCTGGTGGTGGTGGATGAGGCCTACTTCCACTATGCGGGGGAGAGCTTCCTCCCCACGCTCGGCCGGTACCCGAATCTGGTGATCCTCCGGACCCTCTCGAAGATCGGCCTGGCCGGGATCCGGCTGGGCATCCTGGTGGCGGAGCGATCCGTCGTCATGCAGCTCAACAAGGTTCGCCTGCCCTACAACGTGAACGGTCTGAGCCAGGCCGCGGCACGCGTCGTCCTCCGGCATCCCGAGGTGGTGCGCCGCCACGCCGCGGCCATCGTGCGGGAGCGGGAGCGTGTCCTCGCCCGGCTGCGCGAGGTCCCCGGCCTCACGCGCTATCCCAGCCGGGCGAACTTCTTCCTGATCCGGACGGACCGGCCGGGCAGCCAGGTGTTCCGGGGGCTCCTGGAGCGGGGGATCCTGGTCCGGGATTTTTCCGGCGCCCCGCACCTCGCCGACTGCCTGCGGGTCACCGTCGGGACGCCGGAGGAGAACGACGCCTTCCTCGCCGCCCTCACCGCCGTCCTCGGCCACAGGGGGTGACATGGCTCGTCGCGCCGCCATCCACCGCAAGACATCCGAGACCGACATCCGGGTCACCCTGGAGCTGGACGGGACCGGGGAGCACCGCATCCAGACCGGCGTCCCGTTCCTCGACCACATGCTGGCCCAGGTGGCCAGACACGGGCGCTTCGATCTGTGCGTGGAGGCCACGGGGGACCTCGCCGTGGATCCCCACCACACGGTGGAGGACGTCGGGATCGTCCTGGGGGAGGCGATCTTGCAGGCCCTGGGCGACCACGCTGGCATCGTCCGGTACGGCGCGGCCCGCGTGCCCATGGACGAGGCCCTGGCCTCGGTGGTCGTCGACCTGTCGGGCCGGCCGTTCCTGGTCTTCCAGGCCCCCCAGCTGGGGGGACGGATCGGCGAATTCGAGGCCGACCTGGTGCGGGAGTTCTTCCAAGGCCTGGCCAGCCACCTCAAGGCCACCATCCACGTGCACGTGGAGTACGGGCAGAACCTCCACCACATGGCGGAGGCCGTCTTCAAGGCCGCCGGCCGGAGCCTGGACCAGGCCACCGCGGCCGACCCGCGCCTCGCCGGGATCGTCCCCTCCACCAAGGGCAGTTTGGCCTGAGATGATCGCCATCATCGATTCGGGGATCGCCAACCTGCGCAGCGTGCAGAAGGGCTTCGAGCGGGTGGGCCACGCGGCCCGGATCGTCGAGGATCCGCGGCGGCTCGCCGAGGCCGCGGGGATCGTCCTGCCGGGCGTGGGGGCCTTCGCCGACGGGATCGCCAAGCTGGAGGCGCAGGGCTTCATCGAGCCCCTGCGCCGCGCCATTGCCCAGGGGAAGCCGGTCCTGGGGATCTGCCTGGGGCTGCACTTCCTGTTCTCGGAGAGCGAGGAGTTCGGCCGGCACAAGGGGATGGACCTGCTTCCGGGTCGCGTGCGACGCTTTGACCGCGACCTGCCCGACCCGGCCTCCCCCGGCGCGACGCTAAAGGTCCCCCACATGGGGTGGAATCGGGTGCGGGTGCTCCGGCCGGCCCCCATCCTGGCCGGGCTGCCCGCCGAGCCCTATTTCTACTTCGTCCACTCCTACTACGTGGAGCCTGCGGACCCGGAGGTCACGGCGGGCGTCACGGAGTACGGGACCCGCTTCACCTCGGTGATCTGGCGGGACAACCTCTTCGCCACGCAGTTTCACCCGGAGAAGAGCCAGGCCACGGGCCTCCGGCTGCTGAAGAACTTCGCCAGTCTCACCCGGTGAGCACATGGAGATCATCCCGGCCATTGACCTCAAGGGCGGGCGGGTGGTCCGGTTGACCCAGGGCGACCCGGCGCGCGAGGCGCGCTACAGTCACGATCCGGCGGCCGTGGCCCGGGAGTGGGAGCGGCGGGGCGCGCGCCGCCTGCACCTCGTGGATCTCGATGGCGCCCTGGAGGGCGCCCCGGCCAATTCCCGAGCCCTCCGGGAGATCTTCCGGGCCATCCGGGTGCCGGTCCAGCTCGGGGGCGGCCTGCGGAGCCTGGACGCCGTCCGCGCCGCGCTGGAGCTGGGGGCGGCCGTGGCCATCGTGGGCACCGCGGCCATCCGGGATCCGGCGTTCCTGGACGGCGCGTGTGCCGCCTTTCCCGGCCGGGTGGCCTTGGCCCTCGACGCGCGGGGGGGACGGCTCGTGGCCTCGGGGTGGACCGAGGCGACCAGCCTTCGGGCCGTAGAGCTGGCGCGGCGGGTCCGCCGTCTTCCGCTGGCGGCCCTCATCTACACCGACGTGGAGCGGGACGGGATGCTGGCGGGCCCGGACCTGGAGGGGCTGTCGGCGGTTTCTGCGGCCACGGGGCTCCCGGTGATCGCCTCCGGCGGCGTCGCCTCCGTCCAGGACATCCGGGCCCTGAAGTCCCTGGCCCCGCCCGGTGTGGCGGGGGTGATCATCGGCAAGGCGCTCTATGACGGCCACCTCACGCTCGAGGCGGCCCTGCAGGCGGCGGGAACGGCATGCTGACCAAGCGGATCATTCCCTGCCTGGACGTGAAGGAAGGCCGGGTGGTCAAGGGCACCCGCTTCGTCAACCTCCGGGATGCGGGGGATCCGGTCGAGGTGGCGGCCCTCTACGACCAGGAGGGCGCGGACGAGCTGGTGTTCCTGGATATCACGGCCTCCCACGAACGCCGCCGCATCATGATGGACGTGGTCGCCCGGACGGCTGAGCAGGTCTTCATGCCGCTGACAGTGGGAGGCGGCGTTCGCAGCCTGGAGGACATCCGGGGGCTGCTCCAGGCCGGCGCCGACAAGGTCTCGCTCAACACGGCCGCGGTGCAGGATCCGGACCTGGTGCGCCGTTCGGCCGAACGATTCGGCAGCCAGTGCATCGTCCTGGCGATTGACGCGAAGCGAAGATCCGCGAGCCGCGAGCCGGGCGCCGAGGAGCGGGCTCGGCCCGGTCAGCCCGGCGCTCGCTGCGCGTGGGAGGTGTATATCCACGGCGGCCGGACGCCCAGCGGCAAAGACGCGCTGGCCTGGGCGGTGGAGGGGGAAAGGCTCGGGGCGGGCGAGATCCTCCTGACCAGCATGGATCGGGACGGCACGAAGGAGGGGTACGACCTCGACCTCACGCGCGCCGTCGCGGAGGCGGTGGGGATCCCGGTCATCGCCTCGGGCGGGGCCGGCACCCTGGAGCATCTGTACGAGGGGCTGGTCACCGGCAAGGCGGATGCGGTCCTGGCCGCCTCGATCTTCCACTACCGGGAGTTCACCATCCCCGAGGCCAAGCGCTACCTGGCGGGCCGCGGCGTGCCGGTCCGGCTCGTCCCGGCTGCCGGGGAGCCCTGAGCAGAGAGGAGGGCACGGATGCAGCTGCAGGCGGTACCCATCGAGACCCCCGAAGGGGCCAACGTCATCCTGGGGCAGAGCCACTTCATCAAGACCGTGGAGGACCTGTACGAGATCCTGGTCTCCTCCGTGCCCGGAGCCAAGTTCGGCCTGGCCTTCTGCGAGTCCTCGGGCCCCTGCCTCATCCGCGCCGCCGGCAACGACGAGCCGCTGCGGGAGGCCGCCATCCGGAATGCCCAGGCGGTGGGGGCGGGGCACTTCTTCATCGTGATCCTCCAGGGGGCGTTTCCCATCAATGTCTTGAACGCGATCAAGCAGTGCCAGGAGGTCTGCACGATCCACTGCGCCTCGGCGAATCCCATCGAGGTGATCGTGGCGGTCACGGGGCGGGGGCGCGGCGTGATGGGCGTGGTGGACGGCCTGCCGCCCAGGGGGGTGGAGGGCGCGAGCGACGTGGCCGCCCGCAAGGACTTCTTGCGGAAGATCGGCTACAAGCTGTAATGACCAATGACCAAATCCCAATGACCAACTCGACCGGCGTTCCGAGTTCCGGAAACGCATTGGTCATTTGTCATTGGGCATGGGTCATTTCGTGTGGGGGGGTGCACGGTGGTGAAGGTGCCAGAGGGCTTGCGCTTCGATACCAGCGGCCTGATTCCGGCCATCGCCCAGGATGCCCGCAACGGTCAGGTCCTCATGCACGCCTACATGAACGCCGAGGCACTGGCCCGCACCCTGGAGACCGGGCTGGCCCATTACTTCAGCCGGTCGCGGCAGCGCCTGTGGCGGAAGGGGGAGACATCGGGGCACCTCCAGCGCGTCCTGGCGATCCGGTACGACTGCGATGCGGACAGCCTGCTGCTCGAGGTGGATCAGGAGGTGGCGGCCTGCCACACGGGGAACCGCTCCTGCTTCTACCGGGCGTTGCCGGCCCCGGCGGGTGGCGCCGCCGGCCCGGCGGCGGATCGCGGCTTCGCCCCGCGCGCGGCCGGTGCAGGCCTGGGCGTCCTGGCGGATGTGTACGGGGTGATCCGCGACCGCAAAGCCGCGGCACCGGAGGGATCGTATGTGGCCTCGCTCTTCGCCGAGGGGCGGGACCGGATCCGGAAAAAGATCCTGGAAGAGTCGGCTGAGGTTCTGATGGCGTCCAAGGACGGGGACCGGGGGCAGCTCATCTACGAGATGGCCGATCTGTGGTTCCACACCCTGGTCCTCCTGGCCGAGCACGACATCCGACCGGAGGAGATCGCCCAGGAACTGGGCCGGCGCTTCGGGAAGCGGAAGGCGGAGTACGCCTGACCAGGGGCCGGCCGGGAAAGGGGCAAAATGTTTGACAGGCCAGGCCGTCTTAAGTAAAATAATCTACTGCGTTTGCACGCCCTGACCCAGTCCCACCGGTTCCTCTGGTCCGAGTTTCGGCGGCGCAAAGGGGGTGTGACCGGATGCCGAGCGTGGTGGTGAAGGAGGACGAGTCCTTCGAGAGCGCGCTACGCCGCTTCAAGAAGCAGTGCGAGAAGGCCGGGGTGCTGTCCGAGCTCCGCAAGCGCGAGCACTACGAGAAGCCGAGCGTACGCCGCAAGAAGAAGATGCTGGCGGCGCGCAAGAAGGCCCTGAAGCGGATGCGGTTGATGCAGGAGTAGAGGCGTGGATCTGAAGAGGCGCCTGGGGGAGGATTTCAAGCAGGCGCTCCGGGCGGGGGACAAGCTGCGGGTATCCGTCATTCGTCTGCTGACGGCCCTGATCAAGAACCGCGAGGTGGACAAGCGCGGCCCCCTGACGGACGCCGAGGTGCTCCAGGCGATCGTGGCCTCGTGCAAGCAACGGCAGGAGGCCATCGAGCAGTACCGGCACGGCGGGCGGCAGGACCTGGCGGACAAGGAATCGGCCGAGCTGGCCATCCTGCAATCCTATCTGCCCGCACCCCTTTCGGCCGAGGAATTGCGGGCCATGGTGCTGGAGGCGATCCGGGAGGTCCAGGCCACCTCCCTCAAGGAGATGGGGAAGGTCATGGGCGTCCTGATGCCCAGGGTCACCGGCCGGGCGGATGGCAAGGCGGTGAACACGCTGGTGCGCGAGGCCCTGTCCAAGAGCTGATGCTTTGACGGCGTGGCCCCGGGCATGGGGCGTCCGGTGGCGATGCGGGAACCGGGACCGGACACGGAAGGCAAGGGACTCGGGAACGAGTCCCTTGCTTTTTTCTCGGGGGCTCGGGCGGGCCGCGCCGGTGGCGCGGCGTGAGCGGGAGTCGGATGGACGCTCACTCCTTGCGGGTCCTGGAGTTCGGCGAGGTCCTGGAGCGGCTGGCGGCCGAGGCCTCCTGCATCCTGGGGCGCCAGGGGGCTGCGACCCTCCGCCCCGCCTCCGACCCGGAACTGGTCCTCCAGCGGCTGGCCGAGACGCGGGAGGCCGCCCGGCTCCTGCGCCAGGGGCCGCTGCCGTCCCTGGCGCGGGTGGCGGATCTGCGGGGGCTGCTCCAGCGTGCCGCCATCCCGGGCGTCCGGCTGGCCCCGCAAGAGTTGCTCGCCATCGCGGACACGCTGGAGGCGGCGCAGCAGCTTCGGCGGCACGTGCGCGGGTGCAGCCTTGACCTCCCCGCGCTGGGCCGGGTCGCCGCCGGCCTCACCCCGCCGACGGGCCTCCTGGCCGAGATCCGGCGGTGCATCGGCCCGGAGGGGGCCGTGGCGGACGATGCCAGCCCGCGGCTCCTCCGCCTGCGTGTGGAGGCCCGCCGCACGCGCGAGGCCGTCCGGGAGGCCCTGCAGGCCCTGCTTCAGGCGCCCCGGCTTCAGCCGATCCTGGCGGAGCCGATCATCACGCTCAGGAATGACCGGTATGTGATCCCGGTCACGCCGGGGTACCGGGCGCACCTGCAGGGCATCGTGCAGGACCAGTCGGCCAGCGGCCAGACTCTGTTCCTGGAACCCCTGTCGGTGGTCGAGCTGAACAATGCCATCCGCCGCCTGGACCGGGAGGCGGAGGCGGAGGTGGACCGCCTCCTGGCGTCGCTCACCGCCGGGGTCCGGGCGGAGGGTGCCGCCATCGCCTCCACGGTGGAAGCGCTGGCCGACCTCGACCTGATTCTCGCCAAGGCGAGGCTGGCCGAGCGCTGGGGCGGCACGGAACCCCGGATCCTCCGCGGGGGAGGCTTGCGGCTCCTGGCCGTGCGGCACCCCCTGCTCATCGAGCGGCGGCGGGCGGAGGACCCGGAGGGCGCCGGGACGGCCGTCGTTCCCATTGACGTGGTGGTGACGCCGGAGGCCAGGGTCCTGGTCATCACGGGGCCGAACACGGGCGGCAAGACGGTGGCCCTGAAGACCGTCGGGCTGGCCGTCCTCATGGCCCAGGCGGGTCTGTTCCTCCCCGCCTCGGCGGACAGCCAACTCCCCATCTATGACGCCGTGTACGCCGACATCGGGGACCAGCAGAGCATCGCCCAGGATCTCAGCACCTTCTCCGCCCACGTGGCGCGGCTGCGGACCATCCTGCGCGAGGCGGGCCCGACGAGCCTGGTCCTCCTCGACGAGCTCGGCGCCGGGACGGATCCGGGCGAGGGCTCGGCGTTGGGCTGCGCCGTGCTGGAGGCGCTGGCCGAGCGCGGGTGCCACGCCCTGGCCACCACGCACCTGGATGCCATCAAGGCCTTCGTGGCGCAGGATCGGCGGATGGTGAACGCGGCGGTGGAGTTCGACCTTGACAGCCTCCGGCCTCTGTATAAATTACGTATCGGGCTTCCTGGTCGAAGCTTTGCCATAGACATCGCCTGCCGCTTGGGCATTCCGTCCACGATTATCCAGCGATCCCGGGAACTGCTGGGCGATTCTGGCGCCGAGGTCACAGCCCTGCTGAGCCGGTTGCAAGCCCAGGAACAGCAACGCGAGGCCGATGCCGCCGAGGCGGCCCGGGAACGGGCGGCCGCCGCCGCAGCGCGGCAGGCCGCCGAGCAGCTTACCGCCGAACTCCGCGCACAGATCGCATCGGTCCGCTCTCGGGCCAAGCGGCTGGTGGCCGACATCGCGGCCGAGGCCCGGCGCCGCGCCGAGGCCGCGGTGGCGGAGATCCGGCGCGGCGGCTCCGTCCGGGAGACGCGGGAAGAGATTCGACAGGTCGCTCGACTGGCGGATGCACGCCTGGCCGAGCTGCCGGGCACGGACAGCGCGCCGGCCGGGGAGGGGGCCCTCCCTTCGGTGGAGTTGGGACAGCGCGTCCTGGTCCGGCACCTGGGCCAGACGGGGACGGTGGTCTCGGGTGCCACCGCCCAGGGGCTGGTCGAGGTCCAGCTCCGCCTGGGAAAGGTGCGCGTTCCGATCCAGACGCTGGCGCCGGCGGGCCCGGCCGGGACTCCGGCCGAGGGCGGCGTCAGCTGGCGGGCCGGGGCCGGGGATCTCTTGCGGCCGGAGATCAACGTGATCGGCTGCACCGTGGACGAGGCCACGGCGCGGGTGCGACGCTACCTGGAGGACGCGACGCTGGGGGGCCTCACGCGCGTGCGAATCATCCACGGTAAGGGGACGGGGCGCCTCCGGCGCGGCATCGCGGAGCTCCTGAAGCAATCGGCCGCTGGCCCAGGCGCACTGGTGGCGGGATTCCACCTGGCCTCCTTCGAAGAGGGCGGGGCCGGCGCCACCATCGTCGAGCTGGGCGCGCCGGAGACGAAGGGCTCCGCGCCCGAGGGCCGGCCGCGGGAGGGGCAGGGGGGAGCGTGATTCCCGAGGCGGTCATCGCCGAGATCCTGCGGCGGACGGACATCGTGGAGCTGATCGGCGAATACCTGCCGCTCAAGGCGGCGGGGCGCACCCACAAGGCCCTGTGTCCGTTCCACACGGAGAAGACGCCGTCCTTCATCGTGAACCCCGAGCGCCAGATCTTCCACTGCTTCGGCTGCGGGGAGGGCGGGGACGCCATCGCCTTCCTGGTCAAGCACGAGCGGCTGACCTTCCCCGAGGCGCTGCGGGCGCTGGCGGAGCGGGCGGGCGTGACCCTTCCCCGCTCCGGAGCGGGGGAGGGCAGCTCCGGCCCGGGCGAGGGCCGGCTCCTGCTGATGGATGTCCAGCGCCAGGCGCTGGAGCACTTCCGCGAAAACCTCCAGGGACCCGAGGGGGCGGCCGCGCGCGAGTACCTCAGCCGGCGGGGCCTCGCCCCGGCGGTCATCGAGCGATTCCGGTTGGGTTATGCGCTGCCGCGGTGGGATGGGCTGCTGCGGGCGTTGAAGCGGCGGGGTCACCCGGAGCGGCTGCTGCAGGCGGCCGGCCTGATCGTGGCGCGGCAGAACGGAACCGGGCATTACGACCGGTTCCGGAACCGCCTCATGATCCCGATCTGGGACGTGAGCGGGCGGGTGGTCGGCTTCGGCGGGCGCGCCCTGGACGATTCCGAGGTCAAGTACCTCAACTCGCCCGAGACCCCGCTCTACAGGAAGGGGACGCACCTGTACGGGCTCAACTTGGCCGCGCGCGCCATCCGCGAGCGGAATCGGGCTCTGGTCGTGGAGGGATACTTCGACGCGATCATGCTCCACGCCCACGGGTTCGAGCACGCCGTGGCCACGCTCGGGACCGCGCTGACCACGGAGCAGGCGCGGCTGCTCGCCCGGTACGCCTCGACCGTCGTCCTGCTCTTCGATCCGGACGCGGCCGGGATTGAGGCCGCGCGGCGAAACCTGGAGCACCTGATCAACCTGGACCTGGACTGGCGGATCGTCCTGCTGGCCGGGGGTCTCGACCCGGATGCCTATGTCCGGACCCATGGGGCCGACGCCTTCGCCGCCGCGCTGGAGGGGGCGCAGGATCTGGTGGAGTTCTTCCTGGACCGCCGGGTCTCGGGGCTGGACATGGCGGATCCGATCCAGCGGGCTCGGGCCGCGGACGCTTTGGTCGAGGTGGTGGGGACGATTGATAACCCCATCCGCCGGGAGGGCTACGTCCAGCGCGTGGCCCAGCGGACCGGCATCACGGACCGGTCGCTTCTGGAGGCGGTGGCCCGGCAGCGCGGCCGCGCCGGCCGGCGGGACACCGGCAAGCGGTCCGGCCCGTCGGAGCTGTCCGACGCCGGCGGGCCGGCGGCCTCCCTGCCCAGCGCCGAGGAACACCTCGTCTATATCGGGCTCAACTATCCGGCCTGGCGGGAACGGATCGCCGCGGCACTCGCCCCGGAGGACATCCGGGATCCGGTCCTCCGCCGGATCTTCACCGAGTTCGTCCAGGGGGGCCCTCCGGAGGCGGCCGGGCGATCCGGGGAGGTCCCGCGGCCGCTGAGCCTCCAGCCGCCCGAGGTGCAGCGGCGCCTATCCTCGCTGTGGGCGAGGGATCCCTGGTCGGTGGCTCCGGGCGATTCCGGCGAGCGGGAGGTGGGCGGGGAGGAGTCCGGGGTGCTCCGCCGCACGGTGGAGGATTGCCTGGCCCGGATCGGCGAGGCCCGTGCGGCCGCGGCGCGCCGGGCCCTGCGCCAGGCCCTGGAGGCCGCGGATCGCCGCGGCGATCCGGAGCAGGCCCTGCGCCTCCTGGGGGAACACCCCTCGGTCAAGCGCGACCGAGGTCCACGATAGGAGAACACTGCATGGCCAAGCCAAAGGCACAGCGTCAGGGCACCGCTCGGCGGAGGGTGTCCGCCTCCGTCCGCTCGGCGGAGGGCTCGCGGCGACGCCGCACCGCCTCGCGGGCATCCTCGTCTCGATCGAAGGGGCCGAGCCACCTGCCTCGAACGCCGGTGAAGGCGGCCGCCGAGCCGCGGACGGGGCGCAGCAGCCCCGAGCAGGCCAAGGTCGAGGCCGCTGGCCACCCGGTGCCCAGGCCGGTCCCCAAGCCGGTGTCCGGAGAGACGGGCACGGAAGCGCTGGCAAAGGCGGGCACCCCCGGTCCGAGGCCGGAGACCGTGGCGGCGCGCGTCGAGGAGATCAAGGCGCTCATCGCCCTGGGCAAGAAGAAAGGCTACCTCACCTACGACGAGATCATGGCTCACCTGCCCGAGGACGAGACCTCGCCGGAGCGCTTCGACGAGATCTTCCGGGCCCTGGGCGAGATGGACATCGAGGTCGTGGACGCTCCCGAGCGCGGCAAGGGGACCGAGGCGGGCGAGGCCCAGGGCGAGGAGGCGGCGCCGGAGGTGGAGCTGGATCTCAGTCCGGCTCCCGTCGGCCGCACGGATGACCCGGTGCGCATGTACCTGCGCGAGATGGGCAGGACGCCGCTGCTCACCCGCGAGGGGGAGATCCGGATCGCCAAGCGCATCGAGGAGGGCCGCAAGGAAGTGGCGGACGCGGTCTGCCGGGCCGGGGTGGCCGTGCGGGAGGTGCTGTACCTCGGCGAGCGGCTGGAGCAGGGGCGGCTGCGCATCGGCGATCTGCTGGCGCTGAGCGAGTTCGAGGAGCTGTCGGAGCAGAAGGAAAAAGAGCTGCTCGCCGACGTCCGCCCGGTGCTCCGCGGCCTCAGGGCCGAGCAGGGCAAGCTGGACGACCTGCAGCGCCGGTTGGCCAAGGCCCGCCCGCGGCTCAGCCGCCGCGGCCTGGCGCGCTTCCAGGCGGAGATCGCCCAGCGCAAGGCCAAGCAGGCGGAGCTGCTGCGCCGCCTCAACCTGAACCAGCGGGTGGTGGACCGGATCGTGGCGCGCATGCGGAGCTTCCTGGAGCGGATCGAGGCCGGCGAGCGGGAACTGCTGGAGCTGGGCCGGAGCGCCCGCATGAACCAGGCGGACCTGAAGCGGCTGGCTGCCGGCGACGGCCTGAGCCCGAATTCCCTGCGGGCCATGCTGCGGCGGGCGCGGCCGCCCAAGGGCGACGGCGACATCCTGCGGCAGCAGATCGCCACCGTGCTGGAGAAGATCCGCAAGGTGGAGCAGGAAGCGGACGCGCCCGCCCGGGAGCTGCGCGGGCTCGTCACCGCCATCACCGAGGGCGAGCGCAAGGCCCTGCAGGCGAAGAAGGAGATGGTCGAGGCGAACCTGCGTCTGGTCATCAGCATCGCCAAGAAGTACACCAACCGCGGCCTCCAGTTCCTGGATCTGATCCAGGAAGGCAACATCGGGCTGATGCGGGCGGTGGACAAGTTCGAGTACCAGCGCGGGTACAAGTTCAGCACCTACGCCACCTGGTGGATCCGGCAGGCCATCACCCGGGCCATCGCCGACCAGGCGCGTACCATCCGGATCCCCGTGCACATGATCGAGACGATCAACAAGCTCATCCGGGCGTCGCGCCACCTGGTGCAGGAGTACGGGCGCGAGCCGACCCCGGAGGAGATCGCCTCCAAGATTGACCTGCCCGTGGACAAGGTACGCAAGGTCCTCAAGATCGCCCAGGAGCCCATCTCGCTCGAGACCCCCATCGGGGAGGAGGAGGATTCCCACCTGGGCGACTTCATCGAGGACAAGAGCGCCGTCTCGCCGCTGGAGGCGGTGATCGGGATGAACCTGGAAGGGCAGACCGAGGAGGTCCTGAAGACGCTCACGCCCCGCGAGGAGCGGGTGCTGCGCCTGCGCTTCGGCATCGGCGACGGCTGCGACCACACCCTGGAGGAGGTCGGCCAGCAGTTCGACGTCACGCGCGAGCGCATCCGCCAGATCGAGGCCAAGGCGTTGCGCAAGCTCCGCCACCCGACGCGCAGCAAGAAGCTGAAGAGCTTCGTGGAGGCCTAGCGGAACCCGGCGACTTGGCCCACCCAAGGGGTACCCGGCAGTCGGGCAATCAGGCCGTTGGGCAATCCGGGGACTTGGCGATTTGGCGGGGCGAACGCGCTCGTCCCAATTGCCACGTCGCCGAGTGGCCTAGCTGCCGGGAATGAGGGGCCCATAGCTCAGCGGTCAGAGCCACCGGCTCATAACCGGACGGTCGGAGGTTCGAATCCTCCTGGGCCCACCTGGATGATACAACCCGCGCGCGGTGAGAGCTTTCCCGCCATTCATGGTCGGTTCCAGGTCTGCCCCGGGGGAGTCTTGGCGGAGCATGCTTTGGCTCGAGATGGCAACCTGCTTTACCTGGCAACGTCCCCATCGCCACGGAGTTCGCAGCGACATCGGGAGAAAGCGCCATGGTCCCCTTGAGACCTCCGACCGCTGAACCTCTCTCGCCACAGGGCATCCTGGAGACGGCAGCGGCGTTCCAGCGGAGCCGGGTGCTCCTGACCGCGCACGAGCTGGACCTGTTTACGACCCTGGGCGAGGGGAACAGGACATCGTCCGAGGTTGCGGCGGCCCTGGGGACCGACGAGCGGGCCACGGACCGGCTGATGAATGCGCTGTGCGGCATGGGCCTGCTGGCAAAGAAGGAGGGGCGGTTCTCGAATACGCCCCCCGCCTCCCGGTTCCTCGTCAAAGGCCAGCCCGACTTCCTGGCGGGCCTGATGCACCTGGTGCACCTGTGGGAGACCTGGAGCACACTCACCGAGGCGGTGCGGCGGGGCCGGTCAGTCGCCGGCCCCGCGAATGTGGACGAGCGGGGCGAGGAGTGGCTGCGGGCCTTCCTCGCGGCCATGCACTGGCGCGCGCTGCAGCATGCGCCGGCCGTGGTCGGCCTGCTGGACCTCACGGGCGTCTCCCGCGTTCTGGATGTGGGGGCGGGCTCGGGCGCCTACGCCGCGGCCTTCGTACGGGCCAGGGAGGGAATCCGGGCCGTGGCCTTCGACCTGCCGAAGGTGATCCCCCTCACCGAGGGATACCTCAGGCAGGCAGGCGTCTCGGACAGGGTGCACACCGTGGCGGGGGACTACACGACCGACCCGCTGGGACAGGGCTTCGACCTGGTGTTCCTGTCGGCGATCATCCACAGCAACTCCCCGTCGGTGAACCGGGCGCTGCTCCGCAAGGCGGTGGAGGCCCTCGTCCCCCGGGGGCAGGTGGTGGTGCAGGATTTCATTGTGGATGAGGATCGGACGACGCCCCCCTTCGCGGCGCTGTTCGCCCTGAACATGCTGGTGGGGACCCCGGCGGGGGATACCTACACCGCCTCCGAGGTCGGCCGCTGGATGGAGGAGGCGGGCCTGCGGCACATCGAGCGGAAGGAGACTCCCTTCGGCACGAGCCTGATCATCGGGAGAGACGGGGGCCGTGGGGATTGACCAGCGGGCACATGTGTGCGATACTGATCCGCCCTTCGCCCGGAGCCTGCGCCGGCGGACAGGCCGCAGACCATGTGGAACGGACTGGACAAGCTGCTCGAGCTGCAGAAGCTGGATCTGGCCGTGGCCCGGCTGGAGGCCGATACCCGGACGATCCCCCAACAGATCCGGGAGCTGGAGGCTCGCCTGACGGGCGCCCGGGCCGGCCTGGATCAGGCCAAGGCCAGAGCCGATCAGATTCAGAGGGAGCGGCGCGCCAAGGAGCGCGAGCTGGACGAGGCCACGCAGAACACCAAGAAGAAGCAGGCGCGCCTCTTCGAGATCAGGACGAACGAGGAGTATGCGGCCGTCCTCAAGGAGATCGAGGCCCTGAAGGAGAAGTGCTCCAGGCTGGAGACGGAGATTCTGGAGCTTCTGGAGCGCGCCGACGGCGCGGCCACAGCGGTAGGCGAGGCCGAGCGGGAGTATAAGGCGGCCGAGGAGATCTGCCAGAAAGAGCGGGCGGAGAAAGAGGCGCAGCTTGCCCGGCTGGAGCGGGATCTGGCCAGCCTCCGGGAGGCCCGCAAGGGCCAGGCCAGCCGGCTGGACAGCGCGCTGCTCCAGCAGTACACCCGTCTCGCCAAGACGCGCGGCGTGGCCGTGGTCGCCGTCAAGGATGGCTCCTGCACCGGCTGCGGCATCGCCCTCACCCCCCAGCGCTACAACGAAGTCCGCCGCAACGATCGGATGTTCACCTGCAGTTCCTGCAACCGCATCATCTACTTCGCCGGGTAGCGGCGTGGACGCCGCAGAACTGCTCGCCCGCCTGCGCCGCCTGGGTCAGGCCAGCCCGGGAGACGGCGTGCTGCACCTGCCCCCCGACCTCACGGCTCCCGAGGCCATCCAGGTCATCCGGGCGGCCCTGAGGGCCCTCGATCCGCCGCCCGTTTCACGGCACAAGCCGGCCAAGGTCCGAGGCGGCGTTCGCCTCCACATCGACGGCGCGGCTCGGGGCAATCCGGGACCGGCCGGGATCGGCGTGGTGATCATCGGGCCGGACGGCGAGGTCGCGGAGCGACTCCATCGCGGGATCGGCGAGGCGACGAACAACGTCGCGGAGTACCGCGCCCTGCTCTTGGCGCTGGATCGGGCCCGGGCCCTGGGGTATCCGGAGGTGGAAGTGTATTCCGACTCGGAGCTTTTGGTGCGCCAGATCCAGGGACGCTACCAGGTGAAGCATCCGGCGCTGCGGGAGTTGCACGCCCTGGCCAGGGATCGGATCGGAACGTTTCGGCGCTTCGCCATCCACCACGTGCCACGGGAGCGCAACGCCGAGGCGGATGCCCTGGCGAATCGCGGCATTGACGAGGCCAGGCGGCCGCGCGGGGGTGCGCGCTCCGGTCCGGGAGCTCCCGGGGCAGGAGGGGAAGGATGAGCCGGACCGCCTGGCGCCGCCCCGTCCGGATTGCCGAGGCGCTCTCCGGGGCGCTGCAGCGCCTTGGCCTGGAAAGCCGCATCCGCCAGAGCGAGATCTGGAGCGTCTGGCCCGCGGTGGTGGGCCCCCAGATTGCGCGGCACGCGCAGCCCCACGCCATCGCGCATGGTCGCTTGATCGTTCACGTGACCGACCCCGTGTGGCTGCACCACCTGAGCATGATGCGCCCCAGGGTGATCGCTGCGCTCAACGCGAAGCTGCGCTCCTCGACGGTAAGGGAGCTCCACCTGCGGGTGGGGGAGGTGGAGCCGCCCCCCGCCCCGTCCCCGGCCCCGCCCCGGCCCACGCCGGAGCCGGCGCCGGATCCGGCCGATGTGGCGCGGATCGAGGCCCTGCTCCGTCCCCTCGGTGATGTCCCGTTCCGGGAGACCCTGAGGCGCCTCCTCTTGCGCGCCTGCCGCCCCGCCAGCCGGGATCAGGCCCGGTAAAACTGCCACAATCCGTTGCAGCCCCACCACAGGAAACGCCGTTTCACAGGCAGCGGCTTTTTCCGTCCGAGCGGAAGCATTATATTCGCAAGGAATTTCGGCATGTTACGGTGGCTTGGCCCGATGCGAAAGTGGTATTGCCCTTGCATGCCTGAACAGCGATTCGGCCGGAGGGCATGGGGCGCGGTCTGTACACTGTGAACGCAGAGGGAGAGCATCTTGAGCCACCAACGAACCCTGGAACGGCCAATTCGATGTGAGGGGATCGGACTGCATACCGGCGTCAAAGTGGTCATGACCCTCAACCCGGCCCCGGCCAACCGCGGGGTGGTCTTCCGCAGGATGGATCTTCCGGGGGCTCCGGCGATCGAGGCCCGGCCGGAACATGTGGCCGACACGCTGAACGCCACCACCATCGCCAAAGACGGGGCCTCGGTCCGGACCATCGAGCACCTGATGTCCGCCCTGGCCGGCATGGGCGTGGACAACGTCCAGGTGGACGTGGCGGGTCCGGAGGTCCCGATCCTGGATGGCAGCGCGGCGCCCTTCGTGGAGCTGCTGCGGCGGGCCGGGTTGCGGCGCCAGTTCGCCCCCAAGACGTTTCTCAAGGTCCGCCAGCCTATCACGGTGGAGGCGGGCACGCGGAGCCTTCGCATCGTGCCCTCCCAGCGCCTCAAGGTCATCTACACCATGTGCTTCGACCATCCCCTGCTGGGCGAGCAGACCGTGGCCATGGAGGTGAGCCGAGACCGCTATGCGCGCGAGGTGGCGCCCAGCCGCACCTACGGCTTCCTGAAGGACCTGGAGATGCTCGCGCGGTTGGGCCTGGCCAAGGGCGGCTCGCCCGAGAATGCCCTGATCATCGGCGAGGAGGGCGTGCTGAACGGCCCCCTGCGCTTCCCGGACGAGCTCGTCCGGCACAAGATCCTCGATCTGCTCGGCGACCTCTTCCTGCTGGGCAAGCCCCTGGTGGGCACGATCATCGCGCATGGCGCCGGCCACCAGCTCCACGTCGAGCTGGTGCGCCGTATTCAAGAGCATCTGGGGATGGCGCCCGAGCCCCTGAGCCTCTCGGCCTCGCCCGTGGAGCAGTGGGTGTCACCGCTCCTCCCGGCTTCCCGCCCCCTGAAAGCCGCCGTGATCTGATTCCGACGGGGCCGCTGGTGGCAGCGCGGCCGGCCTCGCTCGTCCGCCTGGCCGCAGCTCTCCGGCCGCGGGGCCCTTGCCCGGGGCATCGGCCGGGGGCTTTTGCCTTGCCTTGTCCTTTGGCATTCCCCTATACTCTCCGCGGATTGCCGTCGAAGGGGGCCGAGGAGGGCGGGCAGCACGCTGGCGCGATCCCGGCCGGGTGTGCCGCCCGGTGAACAGACCCGCCCCCTTCAGTCCGTGGCCATGCGACCGATCTCACAGAGCGAGACCGCGGCACGCACGCGGCGCAACCGCATCATCCTGGCATCCGTCCTGGTGCTGGTGGTGGCCCTGACCGCGGTGCAGGTCCTCATCCAGCAGCTTCGCGTGCCCAGCCCCATCGCCAGCAACATCCTCATCTTCGCCCTGGTCAACGTCAACATCGTCCTCCTCCTGTTGCTGGTGCTTCTGCTCTTCCGCACCCTGTTCAAGGTCTACATGGAGCGGCGGGAGAACGTCCTGGGCTCCAAGATCCGGGTGAAGCTGGCCGTGGCCTTCGTGAGTCTGGCCCTCCTGCCGGCGACCCTGCTGTTCCTGGTGGCCAGCAACCTGATCACCACCAGCGTGGATAGCTGGTTCAACATCCAGGTGGAGGAGTCCCTGGACAAGGCCCTGGAGGTGGCGCAGGGCTACACGCGTGCCAGCCAGGAGCGGACCCTGAACCTGACGCGCCACCTGGCGGCCCGCCTGGGAGAGACGCTCGCCAGCGAGGGCGGGCTGGGGGCGGCGCGCCGGCTGGGGAGCGAGAAGTTCCGCGAGTACGGATTCGACGCGCTGCAGCTCTTCAACCGGCAGCGGGTCGAGCTGGCCCAGTGGCGAACCCGCGAGGTCCAGGACTCGGCCCTGCTGGCTCCCGGCTCGCGGCTGCTGCAGCAGGGGCTGGAGGGCGAGGCCTTCGCCACCGTGCAGAGCCTCCCGGAGGGGGACCTGATCCGGGCCGTGGCGCCCGTCCCGCGCCCCGGATCTCCCGCCGGCGTGACGGGGGTCGTGGCCGTGACGGTCCGTGTCCCCGAGGCGTGGCTGGCCAAGGCGGCCGAGATTCGCACCGGGGTCAAGGAGTACCAGCAGCTCCGCATGCTGAAGAATCCCATCAAGGGCATCTATCTGATGCTCTTCCTCATGGTGACCCTCGTCATCATCTTCGGGGCGATCTGGGTGGGCGTGTATCTGGCCCGGGGCATCACGGGGCCGATCCAGCAGCTCGCCGAGGGGACGCGGAAGGTGGCCGCGGGCGACCTCAGCTACAAGGTCCAGGTCAAGGCGGACGACGAGATCGGGATGCTGGTGGAATCGTTCAATCGAATGACCGCGGACCTCGGCCGCAGCAAGGCGGCGCTGACCCAGGCCTACCAGGAGCTGCAGGCCAGCAACGTGGAGCTGGACCGCCGGCGCGGCTACATGGAGACAGTGCTGGAGACGATCTCGGCCGGGGTCCTGTCCCTGGACGCCGGGGGCCGGCTGAACACCGTGAACCGGGCGGCGGCGCGCATGCTGGGGCGGAAGGCGGAGGAGCTGCTGCATCGCCCCTACGCCGAGGTGTTTTCGGGCGAGGCCCTGGAACCGCTCCGCCGCCTGGTGGCGCGCGCGGTGGAGGCGCGGGAAGAGGCCGCAGAACAGCAGGTCAGCCTCCGCCTGGACGGCCGGCCGGCGACCCTGCTGGTCACGGTGAGCGGGCTGCGCAGCCCGGAGGGAGAGGTCCAGGGCCTGGTGGTCGTCCTGGACGATGTCTCGGAGCTGATCCGGGCCCAGCAGGCCATGGCCTGGCGCGAGGTGGCCCGGCGCATCGCGCACGAGATCAAGAACCCGCTGACCCCCATCCAGCTCTCCGCCCAGCGCCTGCGGAAGAAGTTCGCCGAAGGCGCGCCGGACGCGGCGCAGGTCCTTGACGACTGCACCCGGACCATCATCCAGGAGGTGGAGGGGCTGCGAAACCTCGTGAACGAGTTCTCGCGCTACGCCCGGATGCCCAGCGTCCACCCCCGGCCCGGCGACGTGCACGCCGTGATCCAGCAGGTGGCGCAGCTGTATGCGGGCGTGCAGCCGGGGATCAAGCTGCGGACCGAGCTGGACCCTTCGGTCCCGTCCCTCCACCTGGATCCGGACCACATGCGGCGGGCCCTGATCAACCTGGTGGATAACGCCGTGGCCGCCATCCCGGACGAGGGGGAGATCGTGATCCGCACCCAGTACCTGGCGGGGGCCGGGCGGGTCCGGCTGGAGGTGGCGGACACCGGCCAGGGCTTCCCCCCGGAGGATCGGGACCGCCTGTTCCTGCCCTACTACTCGACGAAGCGCCCGACCGGCGGGCTGGGCCTGGCCATCGTGTCCCGGATCATCGTGGAGCATGGCGGGGTGATCCGCGTGGAGGAGAACCAGCCGAAGGGGACGCGCGTCCTGATCGAGCTGCCGGCGCTGCAGCCGGCCGCCGCCTGACGGCGAGCCGGCAAGCGGGCAGTTCGGCGACTCGGCAACCGGGTAACCCGGCGGCCCGGACGGCTGGATTGCGGAACTGCCCAATGGCCGAGTGGCCGCGTGTGTGCGCATGAGCCACGAAGAGATCCTGGTCGTTGACGACGAGAAGAATATCCGCAGCGCCCTGGAAGGGATCCTGAAGGACGAGGGCTACCGGGTGCGCGGGGTGCCCACAGGCGAGGAGCTGTTGAAGCAGGTCGCCCAGACGGTTCCCGACCTGGTCATCCTGGACGTCTGGCTGCCCGGAATGGATGGCCTGCAGGCCCTGACGGACCTGAAGCGCACGTACCCCGAGCTGCCGGTCATCATGATCTCCGGGCACGGCACGGTGGAGACCGCGGTCAAGGCGACCAAGCTGGGTGCCTACGATTTCATCGAGAAGCCCCTCAGCCTGGAGAAGACAATCCTGGCCGTCCGCAACGCCCTGGACCGGCAGCGCCTGGAGCTGGAGAACCGCGCGCTGCGCCAGACGCTGGAGCAGCGCTACGAGATCGTGGGGGAGAGCCCGGCCATCCAGGCCCTGCGGGCCCAGATCCAGTCGGCCGCGCCCAGCCACGGCCGGGTGCTGATCCGGGGCGAGAGCGGCACGGGCAAGGAGCTGATCGCCCGCGCCATCCACCGGCAGAGCCTGCGCGCGGACAGGCCCTTCGTCGAGGTCAACTGCGCCGCCATCCCGGACGAGCTGATCGAGAGCGAGCTGTTCGGCCACGAGAAGGGCGCCTTTACCGGGGCCACGACCAAGCGGCGCGGAAAGTTCGAGCTGGCGGACGGGGGCACCCTCTTCCTGGACGAGGTCGGGGACATGAGCCTGAAGACCCAGGCCAAGGTTCTGCGGGTGCTCCAGGAGCAGACGTTCGAGCGCGTGGGCGGCACGGAAACGCTGACCGCCGACGTGCGGGTGATCGCGGCATCCAACAAGAACCTGGAAGAGGAGATCCGGAAGGGCGCCTTCCGGGAGGACCTGTTCTACCGGCTGAACGTGATCCCCTTCGAGGTGCCGCCCCTGCGGGAGCGGAAGGAGGACATCCCCCTGCTGGCCAGGCATTTCCTGCGCCTGTTCTCGGAGGAGTACGGCAAGCGGGTGAAGAGCCTGAGCAGTGAGGCCATGGACCTTCTGGTGCAGCATCCCTGGCCGGGCAACGTCCGCGAGCTTCGCAACGTGATCGAGCGCATGGTCATCATGGTGCCCCAGGATACCATCGGGCACCATGACGTCGCCCCCTCGCTGCGCGCTCGACCGGGGGCGGCCGCGGACCCGCAACCCGTGACGGCCCTGCAGTGGGAGGGGACCCTGCGCGAGGCGCGGGAGCGCTTCGAGCGCGAGTTCATCCTGCACCACCTGGCCGAGGCCCACTGGAACATCACCCGGACGGCCGAACGGCTGGGGATCGAGCGCAGCAACCTGCATCGCAAGATGAAGGCCTACGGGATCGAGCCGCCGCGCGCCTGACCAAGACGGAAAACGTCACTCGGACGGGTCGTTACGGTTTCCGCTCGACCTTTGACCTCTCACACATCGCTGAGGGCGGGCGAATGAGAGCCGATCGCGGGGTGCTCTTCGATCTGGACGGCGTGCTGATCAACAGCGAGCCGCTGCACTGCCGCGCCTTCCAGGATGTCCTGGCGCCCTACGGGGTGAGGCTGACCGAGGGGGACTACTACGCGAAGTATCTGGTGTACTCGGATCGGGAGGTGCTGGAGCGGTTGCTGCCGGACCGGAAAGTCCTGGATGGGGCCGTGGCGGCCAAGGAGCGGCGCTACTGGGAGCTGCTGCAAGCCGGGGTCCCCGCCTTCCCGGATGGCCTCGCCCTCCTGGCCAGGACCGACGGGTGGCGGGTGGGCCTGGCCACGGGCTCGATCCGGCGCGAGGCCGAGCTGGCCCTGCGCTCCCTGGGCGTCAGGGAGCGGTTCGGTGCCGTCGTCGCCCGCGAGGACTGCGCGCGGGGCAAACCCGACCCCGAGCCCTACCTGCTGGCAGCCGGCGCCCTGGAGCTTTCCCCGCGCCGCTGCGTCGTGATCGAGGACGCGCCCGGCGGCATCCAGGCGGCCAAGGCGGCCGGCATGCTCTGCGTGGCCGTCACGCATTCCTGCCCGCGGGAGCGGCTGCGCGAGGCCGATCTGGTGGTGGAGGACCTGGCGCTCGTTAGGCTGGAGGCGCTGCTTCCCGGCGAGGCGTCCCGATGATCCCATCCACACGCCTGGATGATCCGATCCGCCAGCGCCTGCGGGCCGTCCTGGCGCCGGTGCGGGTGGTGTACGGGACCATGGTCGGCTCGATCCTGGTGTACTGGCTCGTGGTGCAGGCCATCCGGAAGGTGGGCCAGATCCCGCGGGGGCGGGACGCCTTTGCCAGCGTGGACTGGCTTCGCTATCCGCTGTACGCCCTGGGGGTGGCCGCATGCGCGGCCGTGGTCGTGTTGCGCCGGCGGCTGTTCGATCCTGAACGGGTGACCGGTCGGGCCAGGGGCGAGAACCTGCCCGAACTGCTGGCCGGGCTCTCCTACAACCAGGTCCTGGTCTTCGCCGTGGCCGAGGTGCCGGTCATCCTGGGCCTGGCCCTCTATTTCGTGGGCGGGTACCTGCTGGACTTTTACATCCTGGCGCTCGGCTCGGCCGTCGCCTTCGCCCTGGCCTTCCCGTCGGCGGTGGAGTGGGAGCAGGCGCTCATCCGGATCCGGGCCTTCCGCCCGGAGCTGTTCGAGCGGCCGGGCCCCTCCGGGTAGCGGGGTTCGGCCGTGGGCGCCACCGCCGCAGTGTCCGCTCCGGCCGACGGGGGGAGCATGCACCCGAAGGTCCGCGTCGCCTTCTTCTCGGCCCTGGCTGCGGTGGCCCTCGCCGCCAGCAAGGCGGTGGTGGGCTGGCGGACGGGCAGCCTGGGGGTTCTGTCGGAGGCGGCGCATTCCGGCCTGGATCTCGTCGCGACCCTCATCACGCTCTTTGCCGTTCGGGTGGCCGACCGTCCGGCCGATCGCGATCACCACTACGGTCACGGGAAGGTGGAGAACCTGTCCGCCCTCGTCCAGACCGGCCTGCTGTTCCTCACCTGTCTCTGGATCGTCGCCGAGGCGCTGGCGCGGCTGCTGTGGAAGCACGTGGACATCGAGCCGAGCGGGGTCGCCTTCGCCGTGATGGTGGGGTCGATCCTGGTGGACCTCTCCCGCTCCCGGGCCCTGGCCCGGACGGCCCAGGCCACCGGCAGCCAGGCCCTGGAGGCGGACGCACTCAACTTCCGGACGGATGTCTGGGGGTCCCTCACGGTGCTGCTCGGCCTGGCGGGCGTCTGGGCGGGGCGGCGATGGGAGCTGCCCTCGCTGTTCGTGGCCGATGCCGTGGCGGCCATTCTGGTCGCCGGCCTCGTCATGGTGGTGAGCCTGCGGCTGGGCCGGCGCGCCGTGGACGCGCTGCTCGACCGCGCGCCGCTCGAGCTGGTCGAGCGGATCCGCTCCGCCCTCAGGAGCATCCCGGACATCCAGGGCCCGGTCAGGCTCCGGGCGCGACGGGGGGGCAATCGCCTGTTCGTGGATGCGGCCATCTCCATCGGTCGCGGCGCCTCCTTCGAGGGGGCCCATGCGGTGATGGACCAGGTGGAGGAGCGCGTCCGGGAGGTGGCGCCGGATGCCAGCATTGTGGTCCACGCGGAGCCGCTGCGGACCGCGGACGAGAGCCTGGGCGACGCCATCCGGCTGGTGGTGTCCCGCCATGCCGCGGGGGCGCACGACATCTTCATCCACGCCGCCGACGGGAAGCCGTGCGTGGACCTGCACCTGGAGGCCCCCGGGGATCTCAGCCTGACCCGGGCGCATGCCCTCACGGAGCGGATCGAGGCCGACCTGCGCCGGGAGATCCCGAACCTGGGGCGGGTGTACATCCACGTGGACCCCATGCGGAACGAGCGCGGGGCGGGCGTGCGTGTGGAGCGCGATGCCGGGCGCATCGCCGAGCGGTTGCGGGCGTTGGCCGTCGCCATCCCCGGCATCCAGGCCTGCCGGAACATCCGGGTCCGGCAGATCGAGGGACGGATCTGGATCACCTGCGATTGCGCCATGGACGGCGGCCTGTCGTTGAAAGAGGCCCATGCACTCGGCCTGGAACTGATGCGGGAGGCGCGGCGGCAGATCCCGGGGGTGGAGCGGGTCTCGGTCCACGCCGAGCCCGCCCAGCCGTGAAGCAAACCGCAGATTTCGCAGAGTCCGAACCCCCCTCCCACCCCTCCCCCGCAC
>JBBIQE010000014.1:0-38813 GCA_037442485.1 Methylomirabilis sp. (SeqCode) | reverse complement strand
CCCTCGGGCCCCAGGATGGGCGGAACCTTGGGCGGCGGGACCGCGGACGGATCCATAGCCGCGAAGCTCGAGGCCACGCCGATTCCGAGAACTGCCAGCAGTACCGCGAGTGCCATGAAGCGCTTCATCGTGAACCTCCCTGACCCCGGCGAGGGGCCATGTCTGCCCTGGATTCTGAATCTCGCTCGGCCCCACCATGGAGCCACGTGCTCATATAGATGCACCCGGGCCGCTCCGCGTTGCACCGTACCGCAGCCGGGCCACGGCGAGCTTCAGGTGAGCGGGGCCACGGGGAAGGCAGGAAAGCCGGTCGGCTCAAAGGCCACGCGGAGATCGGGGTGACTGCGGCTCTTGACTCGAGTGGCCGGAGGAATGGGTTGCCATGCCGCCTCCCCGAACCACACACCCGTGCGAGGAGGATGGCGTCCAGGAACAGCCACAGCCGGACGGCCGGTGCGACCCCGTCCACGCAGGAGGCGCTCACGTCTGAACCTCCTGCAATGGCGCCTGGGGCTCGTTCGCAAGGCTCCGCGACCGGAGGGGCAGCCATACGCGGAACCGTGCGCCCCCGCCCGCCGGCGTCTCGACCTGGATCGAGCCCCCATGCCGCTCCACGATGTCCTGCGCGATGGGGAGCCCAAGCCCCGTCCCCCGGCCCGAATCCTTCGTGCTGAAGAACGGCTCGAAGATGTGAGGCAGCACATCCGCAGGTACCCCGGGCCCGTTGTCCGTCACGCAGATCTCCACACCGGGATCCGATGGCCCGTCGGCCAGGTGGGTTTCCAGCCTGACGCGCGGGGAGGGCCGGCCCTCTGCGGCATCCATCGCGTTGGCCAGGAGGTTCAGGACGACCTGCTCCAGCCCCTGGCGGTCCGCGAGGATGTCGGGGAGCTCCCGCCCCAGGGCCTGCTGGATGCATATCCCCCGGCTGCGGGCCGTGGGGCCCATGAGCGTGCAGGCCCCCTGGACGATCCCGTTCAGGTCCACCGGCTGCAGCTCACCCCGCGATCGCCGCGAGAACTCGCGCAGGCGCTGGCTGAGCTCCCGCAGGCGCCGGGCCTCCTCCACCACCACCTGGAGGTACTCCCGTGTCTCGGGGGGAAGCTGGCGGGATTGATCGAGGATGCCCTGGCTGATCCCGTGGATGGCTGTCAGGGGTTGATTCATCTCGTGGGCCAGTTCGGCGGCCACCGCCCCCAAGGAAGCCAGGCGAGCGGCGTGGGCCCGCTCCAGATGGGCTCTTTGCAAGGCATCCACCTGGGCCCCGAGCTGTGCGGCCATCCGGTTCAATGCGCTTGCCAGATCGGCCACCTCCTGGGCCCCACTCACCGGCACGCGCCGTGTGAAGTCCCCTTGCGCCACCTCTCGAGCCTGGAGGGCCATCCCCTCCAGGGGTCGGGCGATCCGGCGCGCGTACCCGAGGCCGGCCGCCAGGGCCACGAGCGCACCTGCCAGGGAGAACCCAACGATGCGCCAGCCGGCCGCGCGGAGCTTCCGCTCGAACTCTTCGGCGCGGTAGTCCACCTCCAAGACTGCCACGACGCCGCCCTCCCCATTCCGGATGGGCGCGAAGGCGCTGAGCCATCGCCCGTGCGCGTTCGTGTACAGCGGGGAGTAGAGGCTCACCCCCTCTCGCAGAACGCGTCGGAACAGGGGAATCGTCTCGGGGCTCAACTGGTACTCCTGTCCGAGCGGCGTCACATCGTTGGTGATGACGATGAACCGCGTCAGGGTATGGGAGACCGGCTCCAGCGTGTATACGTCAGCGCCGAGCTGATTCTCCTCTTTGATTCGCTCCAGCATCTGCCGCAGTCGGCGGTACTCCGGGGAGGCTTTTTCGCGCGCGGCGACGATCCTTTGGTGGGCGTCCCCGTCCAGGAAGACCGCTCCTGTGCGGGCGATGTTTTCCAGCGACATGCCCATGTATTCCAAAAGGTCGCGGCTCTGCCGCCGGTACATGAGGAACCCGGCCGTGAGAATGCCGAGCATTACCAGCACGGCAAGGCCCAGGCTCAGCTCCAGCCGGAGGCCACGTCGCCACCCGCTGCGCAATCCGATCACCTATCCTGCCCCCAAGCCATGGACCCGGCTAGCTGGCGCGGCACATCGTGGTGGATCACGGTGGCCCCGAGAAGGTCTAACGGTTTTGCCCCCGCGTCGCGGCAAAGGGGCGCGGGCGCGCCTGCTTGCCTGTCGGGTGTCGTTCTCGGCCGGCATCCGGCAGGAGTGCCGGGGAGGGAGACGCCGAGTTGCCGTGCAGGACCAGCAGTCACGGGTTCGGGGCGGCTGAACCCGCCCCGAACCCGCGCCGTCATGCCGAAAGGTCCTGAGACCCCTTCGAACCGACAGAGGATCAAATCCTACCGGAGGCGGGTGTCCGGTCCCTCGGGCCCCAGGATGGGCGGGACCTTGGGGGGCGGAACCGTGGACCCGTCCGTGGCGGCGAAGCTCGTGCCCACGCCGATCCCGAGAACTGCCAGCATTGCCGCGAGTGCGATCAAGCGCTTCATCGTGAACCTCCTTGGCCCCGGTGAAGGGCCGTATCCCTGTAGATGCTTCCGGACCGGTGAAGGTTGCAACCTTCCCCGAAAGAGAAGCAACTGCGATGCCAGGATGAACCGATAGCCTGCGAGAGAATCCGCGGGGCCACGTTGCCTTCTGCTCGGCTCCTCGACCAAATCCCCCCAACCCCCCTTTGGCAAAGGGGAGGGGGGGATTTGGGGGCGCCCGGAAGAGAGGGCGAGAGTATCGGGCTCAAGCTGCGTGAGGGATCATGCGACCGGATGGGCCGTTCCAAGATGTAACCGCAAGCTCCACGGTGTTCCAAGAGGGAGCGAGCGTGCAGTGGTGGCTGTTTTTCGCAGGGCTAACCGGGCAGCATCGTCGCGCAAGAGCGCCCTTCGGCCTCGACCTCCCACCGGGGGAACGGGGTGGCGGATCCCCCAGGGCTCGGCACTTCGAGGTTCCAGGCGGGAAGGACTGGGGGGGCTCAAGGCCTTCCCGCAATCCGGATGCGATCCTTGATCCGGACCTCCTGGCCCGGTTTCACCTCCACGATCTCGGCAATGGAAAACCGCGCCCGTAACTCCACCACGCGGGCCTTGCCGATCTCATCGTCCGCCGGTCCCAGAGACTGGCCGGTGACGGGATGCTTCAGTTCTCCTCCCTCGCGGATGATGGTCAGCAGCGCGCCGATGCGGAGCCCCTCTCTCACCGTCAGATCGGTATACAGGCGTCGCCCTCGCACCTCGACGACGTAGCCGAGTGGCGGCGCCGTGGGCAGGGCGGCCTTGCCTGATGGGGCTGGCTCCGCCCGCGCGACTGCGGGCGCAACGCCCGGCGAGCTCCCCGCAGGATCCGGTCCCTCAGGTCGAGTGTGCTCCAGCCGCTCCCGCACGTCGCCCGGGGCGAGATCCGCATCCGGGCCGAAGATCAGTCGGTTCAATGTGGGGGGGTCCTTGTAGAACGGTTGATTCGTCTGTACCCAGATGTACTCGGGCTCACCCTGGCGCCGTTCGTCTGCCGCCTGGTAGAGGGGGTTTCGGCGCAGCTCCCACCCCGCTGTCTTCTCCTGCGCCGGCTCGGCTTCCTTCCAGCGCACGGCCCCTCCGGGCCCGACCACTCCGCCGCAGCCGGAGACCCCAGCGGTGACGAGTGCCACCAGGCCCAGAACTCGCACGGACTGTCTCGGATGCATGGCGCTCCTCATCTTCTCGACCCGGGCGCGCACGGCCGCGTCGGACGCGCTGGCCTCGTGGTCCGAGACCGAAGCTCCCCGGGGGACCAACCGCCCCCCGGGGGCATGTGAACACCGCCTAGAAGAAGAACTGGATTGCGGCCTGGACCGTATGGTTGTTCCCCTCCCTCTCACCGGAGGCGGCCGCCCCGAAGATCCGGCGGTCCATCCAGATATACTCCAGCCCGATGCGGTAACGATCGAACAGCTTGTACCATCCACCGGCGTGGACGCTCAAGGAGCGTTGGTTGCCCCCGCCTGTCCCGGGCAGGCCAATGGTACTCGCCGCATCCTGGATGGGCAGGCCGAAGCCGATCCCGCGGTCCGTGTCCTTCCTGGACTGGAAGAACTCGTAGCCGAGGACGCTGTGGAGCTTGATTGCTTTCGTGAGCTTGAACTCGAACCCTGCGGTCCCGGTGACGCCAAGCACCCCTTCGACTTTACCGTCGGCCCTGACGACGGCATCCGGCGCGAGGGCAAAGGTATACCGGCCGATACCCGTCCCCGCAATCGACTCGAACAGTAGAGCGAACTCCCGATCTTCCCCCTGCTTCCACAGATTGAGCCGGCCCGCCAGACCGCCCGCCCCGGTGACCGCAGTATCGCTACTGCCGCTCGCCGGAGTCTTCGCCCGGAGAAACCGCAGAAGGCCACGCGCCTCCACGGTCCCCCAGCGGGGATGGGTCCAGGCGATCTTCCCCACCAGGTCCGGGGCGATGTCGGCCTTCGTGCTGGAGGTCGCCCCGCCCGCTCCGGTGCCGGATCCGGCCGGGGCGCCGAAGCTGGTACCCGCGGGGAGTACGGCGGACCCGGTAAAGAATTCCGGGTTCTCCACCGAGAAAACGACCGCCCAACTCGGGCTCAGCTTCTGCACCACCCGGAGCTGCGCCTGCCGCACGAACACCGATCCGGTGGGCCCGTTGAAGTCCACCGTGTCGAACAGGGCGGGCAGCGTCATCAGGCTCGACCAGGTCTGTCCCGCCAGGACCGTGGTTCCGGTGGGAAAGGTCGCCTCGCCGAAGGCGTGGCGAAGCCGGAACGAGTCGCTGTTGGAGACCGTCTGGGTCCCTGTGACGCCGAAGAAATCCCCCTCGACGAAGCCTCGCAGATTGGTGGAGCCAACCTTCTCCGTGAGGGTGAGATTCAACCGGGTCTGCCGGGCATGCATCCGGAATTCCGTGAACCGGCTGGGATCATTGCCTCGGATGGGCACCGACCCCGGGTCGGCCACGTCCTGGTTCTGCTGGTAGCGGCGGAAGATCAGATCGAGCTTGACATAGCCCCCGAGCTTCAGTTCCGCCGCCTCGGCCACCGAAGCGCTCACGCCGAAAACGACCATCATCAACGCAAGCCCAGCTCCCCGCCTCCACAATGCGCGCTGTGTCATGAGCCCCTCCCTTCTTGCTTGCATCCAGCACTCTCATGCCTGACGCGGATCCGGAAAAGCAGAAAAGCCGGGACACCTCGCTGGGAGGCATCCCGGCCTGGCTGGTCCAGCACCGGCATTGAACCTCTGTCAATTTTGGGAGGGGGCTGCTCTTCGCGTCGCGATCGCCAGAACAGCCCCCTCAAGGCGGCCCGCCGCTCGCTCTACCACCGAGGGGAGACTTCCTCCCCGTCCCCTTTCGGGGCCGCCTATTCCTTGATCGTCTGCTCCAGCTTCGCGCACACGATCTGCCCCGCCTCGAAGTGCAACGCGAGCTTCCCGTAGAAGCGACGACGCATGAGGCAGGTGACCAGTTCCAGGACTCGCCCATAAAGCAGGGTCCCCCGGCGCGCCTGGCCCGGTGTTCCTGGCGGGTTCACCTCGTGGTCTTCGCCTTTCCCGTCCCCATCGCCCCCGAGGGCGAACACCCACGTCTCAAGGGAGGCCATGATTCGCCCTCCATGAAACATTCCAGGCTGGAACAGACTGCTCCGGAACGGACCGCTTCCCCCGGACCGAATCGAGGGCCACACCGGTCCTCCGTCGTCAAGGGTCGATTTCCATGAGAAAGAGGGCCGCCTCTTCGATTGTCAATGCCCCCTCCCACACGGCCTCACTCGCAAGCTGCGTCCAGCTCTTGAGTCCTCCAGGGCGGTTCCACTGAAGCCCCCCGGCCTTCCGGTCTTCTTGGATCCGGGCATACACGTCGAGCACCAGGCTGTCTGAAGCGTGGGTGATCAGCTTCCTCAGAACTTTTTCCTTCATCACGGGCAGCGCCTTCGTACTCGTACCTGCCGTCCGAAATTCTTCCCGTAGCACCGGCCGCCGGGAGCTCGAGGGGCCCCGACCTGCCTCATCGGCTGCGGAGGCAGGAAGTTTTGCCGCGCGCTTGCCGATGAGGGCAGGCGGAACGACTTGGCGCCCCGGGACCCTCGCATGCTCGGATCGGCGCCGGGGCTCGCCGCCGAGCGCGGCCTGCTATTAGCGGACTTCCGGACCCTCGACGCCCTTGGGCTGGGTCAGGGTGCTATGCCGGATGTCCGGCCCCTCGGGCCCTAGGATGGGCGGGACTTTGGGCGGTTCCACGGCCGCCAGGGTCGGGCTGATGCCAATCCCGAGAACCGCTACAGCTACTGCGAATGCAACCACGCGCTTCATGACCACCCTCCTTGCCCCCGGGAGCCTCCCGGAGGGCACCTGCTCGGTTGAACAGTGAGCTGATGTCCCAGCCGATGAGCAACCGCAGTGCCAAGCGAGGAGGAACGAGAGAAGTCCGCGTCCTCACTGGCTCTCGACGCGTTACCGCTGCAAGCGGCGAGCACTCACCGCTTGTCCGAACAGTTCCGGACTGAAACAGGCTGCTCCAGAACGGACCATCCCGGTAGCAGTGGCGCTCAGCGCGTCAGCAGACCTCGGAGAGAGCGCTCGGAGGAGGAACCGGAGGCAATCCGGACGGGAGAGGACAACGATGGCGAGGAAAAATGATCACGGGAGCCGATCGCTCTCGTGAGCGCGCCCAGGGCCGCATCGGTATTCATGTAGCTGCATGAACTCGTGACCTCGCGCGAGAAAGGTCTACTGATGGAGGGCCCACCACAAAGCCACTCCAGACGATATTCGGACAGTAGATCGCCTCCCCGCTCCGGATCCCAGCCGGGATTTCGACTGCGTGGCCTCACCCCTGCGGTGCGCCTGGCGCGTCGGTCCGCTCCCTCGGCGGGCCGCCCACTGGCCGTTGCCTAGATGAGGCCTTTCAGGTACTCGCGGACCATGAGCGCGGCCGTCGCGCCCTCGCCGGCGGCACTCGCCACCTGCTTGGTGCTCCCGGCCCGGGCGTCGCCGCATGCGAAGACACCCTTCAGATTGCTTTCGAGGGTGGGCCCGGTGAGAATGAACCCCCACCGGTCAAGGTCAAGGGTGCCCTTGAGAAACTGCGTGTTGGGCTCCATCCCGATGAAGACGAATACCCCGCCAGGAGTGAGATGCTCGACCGCCCCATTCCCCAGGTTCCGCACGCGGATTCCCTCGAACTGGCCGTCCCCCAGAAATTCCTCTACTGTCGCGCGGTACCGGACCTGGACCTTCGGGTGGCTCCGGATCTTTTCCACGAGGATCCGGCTGGCCTTCAGCTCCCTCCCCCGGACGAGGAGCGTGACCTCGGCGGCGAACCGACAGCGTGCCTTGGGGGGAGATTCAGGCACCGGACCAGTTCGTCCCGGGGCGGCTGCACGAGGACCGTCCCGTCCTCCAGGGTCACGACGGGCACGGCCTGCTTTCCCGCGACCTGCTCGATGAACGCGAGCCCGACGCGGTCCGTCTCGACGTCAACCCAGGTGTAGGCAATGCGGTGCTCTCCGAAGAGCTTCCGGACCTGGCGACAGTCGGGGCACCATCCCGTGCCGTACACCGTGAGACCACTCATTGCACCAGCCTATCCTCCCTGGAAACCCTTCTGGGTCGCGGGAAGCTATGAAAGTCCGAGCAGCCGCGCGATTTTCCCGCGGTCAAAGCCGACCACGGCCTCGCCATCAATGAGCGTGACGGGCGTGGCCCGGTATCCCATCTTCAGGAGTTCCTCCATCGCGGTCCTGTCTTCGCGGATATTCTTGTCCGTGAACGCGATGCCCTTCTGAGAAAGAAACTCTTTCTCTGCGTGGCACGCCCCTCACCCGGGTTGACTGTACACGATCACTTGCTTCGCCATTGTCTCCTCCATGCCGGTGTCTGCCGTATCGCTCGATTCACCTCGTTCTCTCGGAGGCAGGCAGGCTTGCCCACCACAGGACCACCGGCCTCGGGAGCGCCATCCGGAGCACCGGCGGCAGCCCGACGCGTCCGCCGGGACCGACGGCAGCCTTGCAGCGTATCCCCACCGGTGCAATCCCTACACGAGGGCCCATTCGGCGACCACCGGCACGCCGAAAGGGAGGAACCCCGGGAGCATCCACCGTCCGGTTAGGCGCGGGTCAAACCACGTCCAGGACCGAAAGGCGGCGGCGCCACCTCCAAGGATCAGCGGCCTCAACAGCCCGTCTTCGAGACTGGCAAACGCACATGCGGCTGTGGCCGCCCAGGCCTCACGGGGCTTTCCGGTGAACGCGTAGGCCCGGCTCATCTTCCAGATGGAGTGGGCCGGAACCGCCAGCCCAAACCGCCCGGGTGCTTACGCGGAGCCCGTAGGGCATCAGCTCACGTCCTCGTTCTAGATCACGCCGTACAGCCTCGCCGCAACAAGGGCCACCACCACGAGGGCGGCTATCCCGATCATCATCTTCTCGTGGCCGCACATTCCATGCTTGGCCTTACAGCCTTCCAATGGACACATCATCGCCATCGAACACCACCTCCTCGTCCCGAGTCTGGCACCGGCGGCCCGAAGGCCGGCACCTTCCCTCCGCCTGACCCTGTTAGATGCAGCATCCGTCGAAGGGGTTGCCAAGAATCTCGGCCTAATCTTTCCCACCCTCTCAGGCGGATCGGGGCATCGGCAAGGTGCCTCCCGGAGCGGAAGGCGAGGCGCAGGTTCCACGACAAGACGTCGCAGGATAGTTCCGACGATACCGAGGCTTCACAGGGAGGCCCCGCCCTTTTCTGACATCTGCCAAGCGCCAAGATCGGAGGCAGCAGCCCTTCTTGCGCCGACATGGGTGGAGAGGCCGTCTCGCGTCTGAGGCAAATTCTGGAGGGACCTCCCGATTCCCTTCGGGAGGCGGTGCCCACGTAGGTTGCGAGGCTCGGCGATGCCCGGGGACAAGGGCTCTCAGCCTGCTGACCCCAAGATCGTGTTCTTCATGGGGCGAGCCTTTGCTGGGGTACGGTTCCCGGAGAGGGCCTCACTTGTGCCCGGTCTTGCAGCAGACTTCCGACGCGGCGGATGCAGATGGTTCGACCATCCCACTGCCCGCCGTCCCGGAGCCTCGCAAGAACGTTCGAACCAAGCCCAGGACTGACCCCTGATGCCGAACGTACCGCTCGAGGAGCAAGCCCAGTATCACACCATACGAGATGTGCGGAATCAGGCTCCCAATGAAGACGCCGTTGAGGATCCCGTGGCCCAATTTCAGGCCGAAGTACCCCGTGTCCATGGCGATGACCATCGGCGGCGTAATCATCATCCCCACCTCGATGATCAGCCCCCACACCAACCCGCCCCACCAGCGGGTTCGCCCGCAGATCAGGCTGTAGGTAAGGCCGAAGCAGGCGCTGACCCAGTAGTGGTAGAGGGCGCCCACGACATCGGACAGCGGGGTGGGGCCCTGGGCCATCGTGTCGAGGATCAGCACGCCAAACATCCGGGGCAAGTTCCCCGGGAGGAGGCCGAGGCTGAAGCTGGTGAGCCGGAACACGTCTAGGGCTGCCGTGGAGGCGAAGCCCACCCAAACGCCCGTCCAGATTCGGTTCGTCAGGCGTGAGTAGCCGCCCATGGCAGCTAGACCCCACACCGTGAGGAGCAGGACGATGGAAGGCAACAGGGCCCACCGGACCAGGTCCGGCATCCCGGGCATCCCAGGGGTGAGCGCCACCACCAACACGTTTGGTCCCACCGCCGCAGGAATCATCGCGAGGACGGTTAAGGCCACTTCGAGCCAGGACGCAGGTGGGGCGGGCTCGGGGGGAGACGCTGCGCGCCGATGCGCCAGGGCCCCCACCGTAATGGCCAGCCCGACAAGGACGAAGGTGATGTCAATGGGCGTAATCAACATCGGGTCATGCCCCCTCTCATTCACTTCGTCCCTTCCGCGACGACTTCCTCGATCATCATCTCCATCATCTGGCCGATCTTCGTGAGCTCTGCCTTGCCGTAGGCGGCGAAGCCGACGGAGGGCCGGTAGTAGCTAACCACCGTCCTGCCGTCAGCCCGCTCGTAAACGTAAAGCTTGCCCGGCATCTCCAGAACGGCCCCCGGGTCGGCGGCGAAGAGCATTTTGCCCATGTCGGCCTTGCCAAACTCGATGGTCATGCTGCCTTTCACGTTTGCTCCCACCATCCTCATCATATTCTGGTGGTCGATCCTAGCGACTATCATCATCCCTTTGGACTTCAGCGCCGTCTCGACCGCCCTCACGGTGGCGTCGAAGTTCTTGTTGGAGACCTTCTCCACGCGCGCGGACTGCGCATGGGCCAGGGGTGCCCATCCGGACCACGCGAGAGCGAACACCGTTGCGACCAACAGCAGGGACCTCAGCATTGTCCTCATTTCTGGAAACCTCCTTCGGAAGGCCGTTCACGATGAGACGGCTGTGCTTAGCGCCACCGCGGTGTTGGGAGGATCGACTGCTCCCCGGGAACCCATTGTTGGCGAGATCCCCTCTCGCCCCCCTTAGAGAATTGCAGGGCCCGTGCCTGTCACTGGAGAATCGGTAGGGTCGGGATAAGGCCGGGGAAAGCTGGGCAGGCGCGTCGGAGCCGCAAAGCGGCAGTGTTCCTTTGGTGGAATAGGGGCCGTTCCATGAACGAGACACACAGCCGGGGGATGAGATGTGGAGGGTCGAGGCTGGAGATTCCCGAGCGCGGAGGCCTATCGATAAGCCTTGGGAGCGATGTTGTACTTCCTGAACTTGCGCCAGAGGGTATTGCGGGCGATCCCGAGGGTCTCGGCGACCGCCGCCTGGTTGCCCTTTGCCTCTTGGAGAGCGCGGATCAGGACGTCTCGCTCGGCGGCCTCGAGCGGCTTGGAAGGAGGCGACCCCGGGACAGAGCGCGCCTCCCGCGTCCGCACCTCCACGGGCAGGTGCGCCGGGGTAAAGCGACCCCCCGGGCAGCAGACAAAGGCGTGCTCGACGGCGTTCTCCAGTTCCCGGACGTTGCCAGGCCAGGGATAGGCCATGAGGGTCGCCATGGCCTCCTCCGTGGGCTCCTCGATCGCTTTGTCCGTGTCCTCCCTGAACTTCTTCACGAAGTGTTCCACCAGGAGGGGGATATCGTCTCGCCGCTCCCGTAACGAGGGCAGGTGGATAGGGACGACCTTGAGGCGGTAATAGAGATCGTTGCGAAAACGGCCCTCGCGGACGAGTTCGGCCAGGTCCTTGTTCGTGGCGGCGATGACCCGCACATCCACCCGCCGCGGCGTGCTCTCGCCGACCCGCTCGAAGGCGTGCTCTTGGAGGACGCGGAGCAACTTGAGCTGGATCAGCGGACTGATGTCCCCGATCTCGTCCAGGAAAATAGTGCCGCCATTGGCAGCCTCGAAGCGTCCCACCTTGTGGAAGGTCGCGCCGGTGAAGGCGCCCTTCACGTGGCCGAAGAGTTCGCTCTCCAGGAGGCTCTCCGGCAGAGCGGCGCAGCTCACCGCTACAAAGGGCCTCCCGGCCCGGCGGCTCCGGTAGTGAATCGCGTGGGCGACCAGTTCCTTCCCGGTGCCACTCTCCCCCTCGATGAGCACGGAGGCGTTCGAGTCGGCCACCTGGTCGATGAGCCGGTAGACGGCCTGCATCCGGTGGGACTTCCCGACGAGGTTGTGGAAGCCGTAGCGCTGGCGGACCTGTTCCTTGAGGTCGCGGAGGGGCTGGAGGTCGTGGAGGGTGACGACGATGCCCGTCCGGCGTCCTGCGGCGGTGAGCGGGGTTACCGTTACCTTCACCGACCGACGAGTCCCGTCCTTCCGGAGAATGACCCGTTCGATGCCTCGGAGATACTCCGCCTTCTCCCAGGCGGTGCAGACGGCACAGCATTCGCCAGCCAGGAGCTGACGGAAGATGTCCAGGCACGGCTGGCCAACCGCCTCCTGCGACGGGAAGCCCGTGATGCTCTCCGCCGCCCGGTTGAAGTGCGACACGCGGAGGTGCTCGTCCACCGCAAGGATCCCGTCGTCCACGCTATCCAGGATGGCCTCGAGGTTTCCCCGTTCCAGGAGACAGGCCTCGAGCACGGGGGACTCGGCGGGAGCGAGATGTCGGTCAGCCTGGGCCATGGGGCCTCCCCGCAATGCACTCTCAGGAGGCACAGCAGGAGAGCTTGGATACGTCTTTCTCGAACGTCAGGGCAGCCAGCTTGAGGCCCTCCACCATGGTGAGGTAGGGGTGGAACGTCTCCACCAGATCCTGTACGCGGAGACCGAACTTCACCGCTAGCGTCGCGGCCTGGATCACCTCGCCGGCCTGGTCCGCCAGGACATGGGCGCCAAGCAGCTTCCCAGTTTCTTCTTCTGCCACGAGCTTCATGAGGCCGCGGGTGTCCCGGGCCGCCAGCGCCCGGGGCACGGCCGTGAGCCGCAAGACCGCAGTCTTCACCTTCTTTCCCTCCGTCCGGGCCTTGGCCTCGGTCCAGCCGACGCTAGCCACTTGGGGATCGGTGAAGATGACGTGGGGCAGGGCGGTGAGATCGTAGAGCCGTCCAGCGCCGGTGAGGGCGTTTTCTGCGGCGAGCCCCCCGGCGTAGGCCGCCACGTACACGTAGGCCGGCTCGCCGATGACGTCTCCTGCTGCATACACGTCCCTGTTCGCCGTCCGGAGATGTTCATCAACCACCACCTCGCCCCGCGGCCCCACGGTGATGCCGGCCGCCTCGAGTCCGAGATCCGAGGTGTTGGGCCGCCGCCCAGTGGCGATCATCAGTCGCTCGGCGATACAGACTTCGGGCCTGCCATCAATCTCTGCATGGATCCGGTACTCCCCGGCGGTGCGCTCGACCCTGGTGATACGGACGTTGGTGCAGAGCCGGATCTTCTCCTCGGCCAAGTACTCGGTCAGGGCCTTTCCGATCTCCGGCTCCTCGGCGGCGGCCACATGCGGCCCGCCCTCCAGAATCATCACCCGCACGCCGAACCGGGAGAAGAGTTGCCCCAGCTCCAGGCCGATCGCGCCCGCCCCGATGACGAGCAGGGAGGCGGGCAGAGACGGCAGGCTCAAGGCGTCCGTGCTATCCAGGTATCCGGCCCTGGCCAGCCCGGGGATGGGCGGCGCCCAGGGGTGGGCGCCGGTGGCGAGGATCACCTTCCCGGGCGAGTACGCCGTGCCGTTCACGCGCACGCCGCGACCACCCGTGAGCTCGGCGCGCCCACGCAGCAGCGTGATGTTGGGGTAGACCTTCACGACGTCCACGTACTTGCCCTGGCGGAGCGCGGCCACAAGCTCATCCTTCTGCTGGACGACCCGCCGCCAGTCCGAAGGCGGCGGGCAGGCCGTCAGCCCCTCGAACTTCGGGTAGGCGGAGCGATAGCACAGCTCCGCCGCCTTGATCAGCGTCTTGGATGGGACGCATCCGATGTTGACACAGGTTCCGCCGATGGTCCCGGCCTCCACCAGGGCGACCTTCGCTCCCAGCTCCGCTCCCCTGATGGCCGCGGCGAATCCGGCCGATCCGGCGCCAATGACCATGAGGTCGTAGTCGGCTTTCCCCTCCGGTGCGAACCCGCGCTCCCCTTCGATCCGGCGACGCTCCCGAACCGTGGCCCGGTACCCGGCGTCCTCCACGGCCCGGACCAGAGCCGCGTCCTCGGTGTCCGCCTCCGCAAGCACCGTGGCACGTCCGGCCTGCCACGTGGGTACCTGGGCACTTTCCACACCCACCACGCCCTCCAACGCCTTTGTGACATGTCGGGCGCACCCGTCGCACGTCATTCCTTTCACCTGCAATGCAACCTGAACTTTCTCAGCCATGATGGCCCCCTGTTTGCCGCTCGAAACAGTAATGACTGCAGCGCCCGGAAGGTCGTCTGAGAGGGGGCACGCAGATGCCGGCAGGATTGTGATGGTGACCCCCTCCCCCCAGCGCGGTCACCCTCTTGAGCCCCGGTCTGCGCCTCGTTATCCCTCCCTCCTGTGGCAGGTGCCCCTTCGTGCCCTCACCGAAGGTTGCCGGAATGCCCTTGCTCTTTTCTCCTGAGGAGCGTGCGTCGGGTCATAGGCCAGCGCCTCCTTCACCGAGATGGACCGACAGGCATATCCATCGGGTGCGGCTCGCCGGCCTGCCGGCTCGTGGCCCACATCAAGAGATTGGCAGAAGCCTCTGGAAAGACGGTAAAGAACGCGGCCGGGGCGACGAGGAGGGCAGATAGGGTGAGGATGGCCAAGTTCCACCTGCCGCCCCCCATCGGGCATCCCTCGCGTGTGCAGCGGCGGCTTTGGCGGAAGTGGAGATGGAACCCAGCGGTCACGCTGAGAACACCGATGGGGACGAAGAGGGCTGTATACTTCATCGTCGTGGCCATGAAGGCGCCGCTGCCCAGCCCGAGAAGCACGATGGCGAGCGGGAGGACGCAGCAGAGCGAGGACACCACCGCTCCCCCGATACTGACAAGCCCGCCGATCATTGCCCGGAAGCTGTCCATCACCTCACCTTCTCCAAGGCATAGGCGCCGAATTCGTAGGTCACCCGCTGCTTGACACCGTGGCACTCGATGATATCGCCGGGCTGAACATCATCGGGGAGAAACACGACCTCCTCGCCGACGGCGCAGCTCGCCTTCTTCACCTCTGCCACCGTCCAGATACCGTTCCTTTCGCTCGCCCGGAGCGTGAGGCCCGCTCAGTTCGGGCAATCGAAGATATCCCCGCTCTTGATCCCGGCCGGGATCTCGATCTCCTGCCCTCACCCCTTGCAGAATGCGCTCGGCATAACGGCACCTCCTTGTCAGCACCCGGATTTGATGCGAGACTCCCAGCCGTTGCCGGCAATACGTTTCCAGCTCATGATCTGCGGCACCACGTGCGGCGACAGATAGGGCCCTAACCTGCTGGGGAAAGCAGAAGCTTGCCAAAGATCATCCGGCCGGCCTCCAAGGCCTCTTCGAGGCTCAAAGCAGTCCCGCGCTCATCCGGATTGGCGCTTCGCCATGCCGTCAGATGATCCGTCGAACAGAAGAAGTTGATCAGGATGCAGCGGGATGTCGCCACGCAGCCGCAGCTCTCCTTCTCCGGATACCAGACGACGAGACCATCCGGAGGATGACTCGAAAGCTCGCCGCGCTCCACACGCACTTCAATAGGGGCATGGCACCAGAAGCATGCGGAGCGGATCACCGCGGGGGCGTCCAGCATGAAGGGAATCCCCAGGGCGTCGATGGCACAGAGCGCGTGTACCATACGGTCGCCGATCTCGACCCGGTACGCGGTCGGCTCGCTGGAGAAGGGATAGGCCGCTCTGATGCGCGCTACAGCCGTATCGTAGAGGATCAGGTCAGCCCTGTGGAGTGTGATCAGGATCGCCGCCGCATCCTCCTGCGAGGCAAGCTGGAGTTCTCGCTGGAACTCGGGGATCCCTGGGCCTCGCCCCGTGTCCGCGAAGTGCCGAAGAATGTACCGACGCGCCCGGTCCTCGATCTCAGAGAGGTTCGCCCTGGTCAGGCGCCGGGCCACCGTATCGACAATCGCTGCGACGACCATGCCCCCCCTTCTAGCGGGATGCCGCGACGCCGGCTCGGAAGCCGACTCTTTGGACGGCCGCGACGAGCTGGTCCGGCCTCACCCGCGCTGGATCGTACTCGACCACCGCCCGCCCCCGCTCCCATCGAACCTCCACCTTTTTCACCCCATCCACCCTCCTCAGCGCGCTGGCGACCGCCGCGCCGCACCCGGGTCAGGTCATCCCTTCCACCTTGAGGACGATCTGCTTCGTGGCCTCGGCCGCCAAGATTTCCACCGGCAGGAAAAGCAGCGCCAGGAGCGCCGCGGCCACGGCTCGCCGGGTCATGAAGCCCCTGTCCATTCGAAGGCTGCCAGTCAAGGCAAAGGGACCAGGTTGAGCGAAGGGATGCTGGCGATGACCAGGACGAGAACGGTGGTCCCCCAGAGCAATAGCTCCTGTCGGGTCGGTGGCCACCAGTGCGTCCCCTTCCGCTGCTTCCACTTGGTCCGATAGGTGATCACATACGAATAGGCCAGGAAGGCCAGCGCCACAGCCAGAAAGAGCTTCCGGTATGCCGCCAAACTGGCGAGTGCCCCCAAGCTGGCAATCCCCAAGTTGATCGCCAGCAGGGGTCCGATTCAGCAGGCCGAGGCGAAAAGGGCCCCGCCCAGCGAGCCCGCATGAGCCAGCAGTCGTCGCATGGGATCCCCCTTCCCGCTCCTGCGCGAGTCCCTCAGTGCGCTGGGCGCCAGCGCCGGGCTCCCAGCCAGCAACCTCCCAGAGCGCCGAACAGGCCGCCCAGTCCCACGCCCGCCAGGATTGCCGCGATGAGCGCGCCCGGGAGAGCGCTACACACGAAAAGCACGTAGGGTGTCATGAACAGCGCAAAGACAGCACCCGTCGTCATCCCCTGCGAGAGGGGGGCGCCGCCACCCGTCACGCGGACCAGCATCACCCCCGCGAGCAGCAGCGGGATCACCCCGTAGAAAAGGCTGGCGAGGAAGAACAGGCTGCTGTCCGGCAGTCCGGCCAGGACCCCGATCCCTTGAAGCCTCTGGCGGCACAGCTCGAATGCGCGCTCGTAGGGCAGGACAACGGAGGCCCCTATGGACAGAAGAGCCGCCACCAGGGCGGCAGCCGTCGCAGGGACGAGGCCAAGGCGCGGGCGCCGGGTGGCCACCTCCCGCCCTACCCGGGCCAGGAGATCGTGCTCGAGGCGCGGCTCCAGGGCAGGAATCGGCCACTGGCCCAGGCGATCCCAGACCTGCCGAAGGCTGGTCAGCTCCTCCTGGCAGGAGGGGCAGGCAGCGACATGGCCCTCGAATTCCCGGCGCTCCTCCGGATGGACTTCGCCCACGAGAGAGGCAGTCATCAATGCCTGTGCATCCCGGCACTGCATCGGAAGCCTTCCCTTCCTCACAAGGGTAAACGACGCGAGCGGGGAAAAGTTACGGCCAGGCAGGGCCGCTCATTCCCTGAGCATATGGCGGAGCGTCTGTAGGGCCCGGTGGGCGCGGACCTTTGCCGCGCCTTCGGATGTGCCCAGGATCTCTGCGATTTGGGCATAGCGCATGCCTTCGAACCGGCTCAGGAGCAGGATCGCCCGATCCTCCTCCGCCAGGGTGGCCACCGCGCGCCGCAAGAGCGCGTCGACTTCTCGTCGTTCCAGGACCGCCAGGGGATCGGGCTGTGAATCCGGTGCCTCCTCCGTCGCCACCTCCGTCCCGGGAGCTGGACGGGGAATCCCGGCCCGTTTCACGGAGTCCAGGTACAAGTTCCGGGCGATGGTAAAGAGCCAGGCGGCGAAGGCGGCCCGGGGCTGGTACCGGGCCCGCTCGCGGAAGACGCGCAGAAAGGTCTCCTGGAACAGGTCTTGCGCTGCGGCCGGGTCTCCCGTGTAGCGGACGAGGAAGGCATACAGCCGGCCTCGATAGCGCCGGTAGAGCGCGTCGAAGGCCGGTCGATCTCCGGCCTTCAGGGCCAGCATCAGCTCTTCGTCACTCGGCTGGGCCATGCACGGTCTCACCGCGGCCGCTGCCGGTTTGTCTTCACGCCAAGGCCGCCACCAGCTCGTTGAAACTTGTCACCACAAGGTTCGGCCTCGGTCCGAGGGAGTCCAGCGGCGCGCCCGCCCGGTTGATCCAGCAGACCTTGAAGCCGAAGGCCTTGGCGCCGATCACGTCGAAGGAGTTGGAGGACACGAAAAGGATCTCCGCCTTCTTCCGCTTCATGTGCTTCGAGGCGAGCTGGTAGACCTTGGGCGAGGGCTTGAACAGCCTGACCTCGTCCACACTGATCACCCACCGGAAGTGTCTTCTGAGTCCGGCCCGCTCCAACCCTGTGCGCAGCATCCTGGGGCCGCCGTTGGACAGAACGGCGAGGGAGTAGCGCTCTGCGAGGCGGGGCAGGGCCGCCGCCACCTCGGGGTAGGGGCTCGGGTGGAGCCAGGCCTCCATCAGTCGCCGGCGTTGATCCGGGCTCACCGTGAGGCCGTACCGCTTGATCGCGAAATCCAGGGCCTGCCCTGACACTCTCCAGAAGTCCTGATACTTCCCCATCAGGCTCCGGAGAAACGAGTATTCGAGCTGCTTCGCCCGCCACAGCGCGTTGAAGGCCGCCGGATCGGGGGCCACCTCCTTGCAGGCTTCTGCGACGGCCCCCACGTCCACCAGGGTGCCGTACATGTCGAAGGCGATTCCCCGGATCCTCAGCTTCGCCATGACCCTTCCCCTCCTTGCTTCCAGCAGCCCCGAAGACCACGGATTGCGGCTCGGCGGAGACGAGGTTTGCAACCTAGCCGCCGGAGCAGTGGATGTCAACCGAATCTCGCCCCGAGCGGGGGGCATCTAATCGGACCATGGGAAGGCGCCCCGTGTGGGCCGTGGCGAGAGGTCGGGGGGGCCCACAGTGCGGGCGTACCCGAGGATGGTCGCACGTCGGACAACGGGCAGGACTTTCACAACCTTTACGAGGGAGGAGGAGCCATGCAGCGACAGTGGATGGTGGCGGTACTGTTGGTCCTGGGTTTGGTGGCCGTCGGGGCAGTGAGCGCCCCGGCTGCAGAGGCCAAGAGCTTCAAGCTCATGGGTCAGAAGGACAGCCCGCAGGCGACGGGGACTGCGGTGGTGGACGGGAAGGCGTTCACCGTGACCGCCAAGGGGCTGAAGCCCGGGGCGGTGTACACCGTCTGGTTCGTGAACATGCAGCCGACCATGACCAAGGCCGGCGCTGGGACCGCCCCATACGCCTTCACGGCTGATTCGTCCGGAAATGCGAAGTACACGGCCACCTTGAGCGAGTCACCGGTGGGGAAGTGGCAGGCCATCTTCATCGTCCGCCATCCCACGGGGGATCCGAAGGACATGAACCACATGGAAGATGCCTTGATGGGGAAGCTGATGTAAGGCACGTCCGTGCAGGGCGCGGCCTCCCCGGTCCCTCGGGGGGCGCCGCGCCCATCCGAGGAGAAGCCAAGATGAGCGAACCGATCTTCCGGCCGCCCGAAAGGGAATCCGAACCTCCGTGCCCAACCTGAATCACCAGTCTCCTGGCCCTTCTCGTGGCGAAGGGGATACGGACCCTCTGGCGGGGGGGACGGCGCGTTGTGGCTCGACTTGCGGGCTGGTCGGCGACGTCGTGACGCGGAGCGCCCCCGATTTGTCGAAATGCAGGCCTGCTTGACATGCGTGTACCGTTACACATAGACTCCCGCCGTTCCCTGCCCTATCCACCCCAAGGACGGGCGGCGTGCGCGCCGTGTCCCGGACGGGAGTCTCCTGGTGGATCGAGAGACCGAGCTTGCCCTGATCGCACGCCTGCGCGCCGGCGACGGGACCGCACTCGAGACCTTGATGGAGCAGTATGGGTCCAAGATCTACCGCCTGGCCTACGGGATCACCCGGAACATGGCGGACGCGGAAGAGGTGGTGCAGGACGTCTTCCTGGCCCTGTTCAGGAACATTGGCACGTTCGAAGAGCGGTCGAGCCTCGGCACCTGGCTGTACCGGGTGACCACCAATGCCGCCCTGATGAAGCGACGGGGGAAACGGACAGAGCACGAAGTATCCCTGGAATCCATGCTGCCGCAGTTCCTTCCCGACGGACACCGGGCCGGCGATCAGAGCCTGCTGATAGCGGACTGGTCGCAGAACCCTGAGGCGGACCTCCGCTCCCAGGAGACGCGGGCCATTGTCAACCGGGCCATTGACGCCCTGCCGCAGCAGTACCGGGCCGTGCTGGTCCTGCGGGACATCGAAGGGCTCTCGAACGAGGAAGTCGCCGAGGTCCTGGGGGAATCGGTGTCCGCGATCAAGTCGCGGCTGCACCGGGGGCGCATGGCATTTCGCGAAGAGCTGACCCGACTGTTCGGTCCCCGCCCCACTCAGGTGATCTGAGGAACGATGGGCCGGGGGTCCCGAAGCCCGAAGCGGGAGGGCGAAGGGTGGGAAGATGCTGACCTGTAGGGACGTCATCGAGGATTTCCTCGCCGACTACGTGGAGGGGACGCTCAGCCTCGGTGTCCGTCTCAAGGTCAAGCTGCACCTGCGCCTCTGCAAAGCCTGCATGGCCTACCTTCGGACGTACAAGAGGAGCCGCGAGCTGTTCGGCCAGGCCGGCCGGGTGGAGATGCCCGAGGAGATGAAGGCCATCCTCCGCCGCTACCTGCACGAGCACCTGCCCAAGCAGACCCCCTGACCTCGCCTGGGGCCTCGACTGAACCGGTCCGGGCGTCGGTGCCTGGCTTTTCGTTCTTCCCGCCACCCGCCGCACGATCCAGCGCCCATGCGTTGCCGGGTCTCGTCCGGAGACAGCCGCCGCACCGAATGTTCGAATCCTTTGGAAGGTGCTGCGCATCCCAAGAGAATGGGGTGCCTCGGGAGGAGTGGCCAGTCCGCTCACGGGAGGTGACGATGGCGAGAGAGGGCACGTTCATCCTGGATAGTGGCGATCGGTTTCCAGCGCTCACCATGGACACGGTGGGGCACGGCCGACTGACGCTCCCGGAGGGCTTTGGAGACGGCTGGGGCGTCTTCCTGGTGTACCGGGCCCACTGGTGACCCTACTGCAAGCAGCAGTTGGCTGCTTTCCAACGCGCCCTCGACCGGTTCCGGGAAGAGCGGATCGCGGTCTTGGCGGCCTCCACGGATCCCCTGGACAAGGCCAAGGAAACCGTCGCGGAGCACTCGCTCACGTTCCCGGTGGGCTACGGCCTTCCCCTGAAGGAGACTGCCAGGGCCCTGGGCGCGTTCTACGACCCGCAACGGGGCGTCCTGCACGCCACAGGCTTCGTCGTGAAGCCGGACCGCACCATCGCGGTCGCCCAGTACAGCTCGGGCCCGATCGGGCGGCTGGTGTGGCAGGACATCCTGGGGCTCGTCCAGTTCTACAAGAAGCAGGCAGCGTAGGGACCCGCGTTCGCCAACCTGTTGGTCCATCACCCCATCCGCCGGACCGGCGCCCGAGTCCACAGTGTTTCAGGGTGGAACACCGGGTGGTCCAAGTTGGAAATGGCGATGGCTCTCTCAAACCACGGGAGCCGATCCCTCCGGAGGAGGGGCCCGCCATCCTGCGGGGTTTTGACGTGGGGCCGACTGCCGCCAGGCGTGGCACTCCGGATGCTTCTCGCACAGGAGGAAAGTCGCGGGAGGTGGGGACTCTCGCGGCCACAACCCTCAAACAGTGAAAACGGGGAGGAGGAGCACAATGGTATCCCCCAGCTCATAAGGAGACGACATGCACCCCTCATGCGCGGGCGGTTCAGGGAAACTCTCGGGAATCTCCCTGGGACTGTTCCGGATGGCGTTCGGTCTCTTGTGGCTCGACATGGCTTTCCAGAAAGCGCCCTGGATCATTCAGGACGGCCATCGGTACGGCTGGCTCTACGGGTGGATCCAGAAGGAAATTGCCCATCCGACCTTCGGCCTCTACCAGTGGTTCCTCCGGGACGTCGTCCTTCCCAACTTCACCCTGTTCGGTTTCATGACATTCCTCACCGAGGCGGCCCTGGGCCTTTCGCTCCTCTTGGGTCTCTTCACGGTGCTCGGGGGGATCGGCGGCGCCCTCTGGCAGCTCAACATCGCCCTCGGCTCTTTCTCGGTACCCGGGGAATGGTATTGGATGTGGTTCCTCCTCATCGCGCCGCACCTGGTGTTCGCCGCGACCCGCGCGGGAAGGGTGCTCGGGGTGGATAGCTGGCTGGTGGACCGGGTCTCGCAAGAGGGAAAGCAACGAGGCGGCGCCGCGCTCCTGCTCCTCCGCCTCGGGTGAGCCACCGGCGCGCCGCCCGCCCGGCGGCTCATCCGCCTCGAGGAGGCCGCCACGGCCGGCCGCCCCGCTGCCTCTCCTGCCCCGTCCCGCCTCGGCATGGTAGGGTGCCGAGAGAGGGGCGGAGCGGCGAGGCTTGCATGAGGGGCCACCCCCTCCGCCCTGCTTGCTGGACCGCATCATGTCGTTGATCCTGGTCGTTGACAACGAGTACTCCGTGCGCCTCACCCTGGCCATGCTCCTCAAGGGCAACGGCTACCAGGTGCTGGAGGCCGCCGACGGTCGCACGGCCATCGAAACGCTGCGCGAGGAACTGGTCAGCCTGATCATCACCGACCTGAAGATGCCGGAGGTGTCGGGGTTGGACGTCCTCCGGGAGGTCAAGGCCCTCCGGCCCGAGACGGAAGTGATCCTGCTCACCGGCCACGGGACGATCGAGTCGGCCGTGGAGGCGATGCGGCTGGGGGCCTTCGACTACGTGACCAAGCCCTTCGAGCCCTCCGAGCTTCTCCACCGGGTCCAGAACGCCTTGAACCATCACCGCCTGGTCAACGAGGTGCGGCTGCTCCGCCAGCAGATCCGCGAGCAGCAGGGCTTCGGCCAGTTGGTGGGGCGAAGCCCACAGATCCAGCGCGTCATCGAGATGATCTCCCGCGTCGCCGGAACCGACACCACCATCCTCATCGAAGGGGAAAGCGGGACCGGCAAGGAGCTGGTGGCGCGGGCCATCCACGGAGAAAGTCCCCGCGCCGATCGCCCCTTCGTGGCCATCAACTGCGGCGCGCTGCCCGAAACGCTCCTCGAGAGCGAGCTGTTCGGCCACATCAGGGGCGCCTTCACAGGTGCCACGGCGACCAAGAAGGGTCTCTTCGAAGAGGCGGATCACGGCACCCTGTTCCTGGACGAGATCGGTGACACCTCCACCGCGACCCAGATCAAGCTCCTCCGGGTCCTGCAGGAGCGGGAGATCCGCCGGGTGGGAAGCAACGCGCCGATCCGGATCGATGTGCGCCTCCTGGCGGCGACACACCAGAATCTCGAGGCTCTGGTCCGGGAGGCCCGCTTTCGGGAGGACCTCTTCTATCGGTTGAACGTGGTGACGATCTCCGTGCCCCCGCTCCGGGAGCGCAGGGAGGATATCCCCCTCCTGGCCACGCATTTCCTGGAAGCGGCGGCGAAGCGCCTGGGAAAGCCGGCACCGGCCCTGTCGCAGGAAGCGATGACCCTCCTGCTGGAGTACCCGTGGCCCGGCAACGTCCGCCAGTTGGAGAACGCCATCGAGCGAGCGGTCTTGATGGCGGGGGGGGACGTGATCTTCCCCGGTGATCTCCCGCCCGGCCTCCTTCGGAATGCGCCGCCGGATCAGGGCGGGGCGCCCCCCTCAAGGGTCGCGCGCCTCGAGGAGGTGGAGCGGGACCATATCCTCAACACGCTGGAGGAGCTCGGGTGGAATCAGGCCCGCGCGGCCGAGGTATTGGGCATCGGGCGAAATACGCTCTGGAGGAAGCTGAAGGAGTACGGCATCCATCCCTTGGACAGACGCGCCGATCTCCAATGAAGGAAGCGGATCGAGCAGGAGCCGGCATCCGCAGCGTTGAGCGGGAGCTCTTCCGCTCCCGGGGGAGACCTTTGGGCGGTTCTCGGGCTTCCGGAGGGGAAAAATGAAAGCCTTATTGTGGTTTGCCGCTCTCATGACCACGAGCGGGATCCTGACATCCCCGACTCACGCCGCGTCAGATTTCGAGGTCATCCAGGGATCCCCCATCCTCACCGTTCTGCCGGTGGACGCCATACCGGCCATTGACAACCCGCGGTTCGTCCCGGTGGCCGAGGCGGACCGGCACATGCGTCCGGACGAATCCGTCCTGGGCATCACGGACCGGAGGACGGCCAAGGCCTATTCCGCCTGGCAGCTCAACCACCACGAGATCGTCAACGACAGCCTGGGGGACCTGCCGGTCGCCGTCACGTGGTGACCCCTCTGCTACACGGGCATCGTGTATGTCCGCCCGGCAGTGGAGGGCAAGGTCCTGAGCTTCGGCGTCAGTGGCAAGCTCTGGAAGGACGCCCTGGTCATGTACGACCGGGAAACGGGGAGCCTCTGGAGCCACGTCACCGGCACCGCCATCCAGGGCAAGCTCGCGGGAACGCGGCTGAAGCTTGTCCCGGCCATCCACACGACCTGGGCCGAGTGGAAGGCGCTGTATCCGGGCAGCCTGGTCCTGAGCAAGCAGGGCAGGTTCGGCATCGAGGGCACAAGCAACGTCTATGAGAGCTACGTCGCCGACGAGAGCCGGCTCGGGATCTTCGGCACGGAGAATCCCGACCAGAGCCTCCCCGGAAAAGAGTTCGTGATCGGCCTGAGACTGGACAGGGTGGCGGTGGCCTATCCCTACCGGCACCTGAGCCGCCAGCCTCTCGTCAACGACGTGGTCGCGGGCCAGCCGGTGGTCGTCATCTTCTCCGCCGGCAGCGCGACCGGGGTGGCATTCTCGCGCACGCTTCAGACCAGGACGCTCACCTTCACCAATCTGCGCCGCGAGCAGGGCGACCTCCTGATGGAGGATGTCGAGACGAAAAGCCTCTGGCGTGCCCTCTCCGGCGAGGCGGTGCGAGGCAAGCTCGCCCGATCCCGCCTGAGGCAGGTCCCTTCGACCACTGCGTTCTGGTTCGCCTGGAAGGGATTCTACCCCCGGACGCTCGTGTGGAGGCCGTGACAGGGGGCAGGCCCGAGACCCTCAGGCCTCGGCCCCCCCGGTGCAGGCGAGGGCCGGCGGATCGTCGAAGCTCTTGGGGGGAGCCACCCTGGGCGGCTGCGAGAACTCGGGCAGGGGGAAGTCCTCGCCTTTCGCCCTCACCAGGGCCTTCTTCTCGTCGGTGAAGCCGACCTCGTCGTCGGTGAGGTAGCAGGCGGGCTCGGGCGCCCAGGGATCGCCATAGACGAGGTCGGCGCGGACCCGCAGGGCCCCGCCGCAGGCGTCGAACCACTTGCAGATGCCGGGCGCGCAGCGCCCCTTGATCTTGGCCCGCCGGTCCTTCAGCCCCGCCATCAGCGGATCCGTGGTGTCCATCCAGATCCGGCTGAACGGCCGCTGCCGCACGTTGCCGAAGGAGTAGTGCATCCAGAACTGGTCGGCGTGGACGTTGCCCTGGAAGTCAATGTCCGCGATCCCGACGCCCGAGCTGTACAGCCCCCCGCCGTTCCAGGTGAGGAGCTTCAAGACCTGCTCCGCCCGCGCCGGGTCCTTCCGCAGCAGCTTCAGGTAGAGGTAGATCCCGTCCACGTGGTTGTCCACGGTCAGGATCTCCTTGTTCAGCCCCCGCTTGTGGAAGTCCTCGGTCCGCTCGAGGATGATGTCCAGGGCCTGTCGCGTCTCCTCGCGCGACAGGTCGTCCCCGGCGATCTGCCCGCCCCGCCCGGAATAGACCAGGTGGTAGAAGCAGGCGCGGTCAATCCGCTCCCGCTCGATGAAGTCAAAGATCCCGTGCAGGTTCTGGAAGTTGTGGCGCGTGAGGGTGAGGCGCAGCCCCACCCGCTGTCCCACGGCCACGCAGGCCTTGAAGCCGCGTACGGCCCGGTCGAAGGCACCGTTCACCCCGCGGAACCTGTCGTTGATCTCGCCGATCCCGTCCAGGCTGATCCCGACGTAGGTGAAGCCGGCCTCCTTGATCTTCCGCGCGGTCTCCTCCGTGATCAGCGTCCCGTTGGTGGATAGCGTGGGCCGGATGCCGAGGGATCGGGCGTAGGCGACCAGCTCGAGGAGGTCGGGCCGCGCCAGCGGCTCGCCCCCGGAGAAAAGGAGAGCCGGGATCTGGAACGCGGCCAGGTCCTGGATGAGGGCCCTGCCCTCCTCCGTCGTCAGCTCGCCGGCGTATCTGCGCGCCTCGGAGTCGGTGTAGCAGTGGATGCAGCGCAGGTTGCACGTCCGGGTGACGTTCCACACCGTCACGGGCCGCCGCTCGGCCGCCGTCTTGGATGCCGGGGGCGCCCCCGCGCTTACCACCGGGCCTTGCCCGCCGTGCCCGTAACGCAACCCGTCGCTCTCCGCCGTGCCGCCGCAATACAGCTTGCTGATGCTGATCATCGGCCCCCCCGAGATTCCGTCTTCCGCTCCAGGATGTGGACGGACCACCCCGCCCCTTGGGGAGCAAATCCTATTCCAGCAGAGCGGGCAAGGCAACTCCTTTGAAACTCGAGAGGTATCCTCTCTCCTCCTGGGCCGGGACCCTTTCTCCGTGTGGGATTTGCGACAGCTTCGGTTGCATTTGCCACCCGCACTGCGGCCGGTCCGTTCCCGCTCTTCAATGCTCGCAATCCACGATGGTGGTCGGCGGCGGCCCCTTCCATTCTTCCACCGGCTTGCATCCAGATGCCCGCATTGACAGCCGATAGTACCGGTGATAGCTTCCGGCCCGATGGCCGCATATCATTCTACCCGAGAGAGGGAGGAATCCTGCCGATGAACCTGTTCAAGCAGTACACCCCCAAGGATGGGTACACGGCCCTGGTCAAGCCCGGCAAGGACGGCATCGAGCTGCTCGAGCTGGGCATCCTGCGCCTGCCGGCCGGCAAGAGCTATCGCGGCGCCTCGGAGGGGGACGAGGTCTGCCTCGTCCTGCTGGGGGGCCTGGCCAACGTGACGGTGGGCGAGACAAGTTTTCTTTCCGTCGGCAGCCGTGCCAACGTCTTTGCCGGGCGGGCCACCGCCATCCACATCCCCTCGGGGCTGAAGTTCAAGGTGGAAGCCGTGGGTGTCCTGGAGGCGGCCATGGCGCGGACCCCCAGCGATCTGGCGGGCGAGCCTCGCCTCATCGGCCCCGAGAAGGTCAAGGTGGGCGTCCGCGGCAAGGACACCTTCGAGCGGCAGGTCCACGACATCATTGACGTCAATTTCCCCTCCAAGCGCCTCCTGGTCGGCGAGACCTTCAACCAGCCCGGCAAGTGGTCGAGCTACCCGCCGCACAAGCACGACCGGATGGCCCCGCCCGAGGAGACGCGGATGGAGGAGGTCTATTTCTTCAAGGTCAACCCCCCGCAGGGCTTCGGCTTCCAGCGGGTGTACAGCCCGGAGAAGAACTTCGACCAGGCCTACGTCATCCGGGACAACACCCTGACCAAGCTCCCCTTCGGGTACCATCCCACCGCGGCCGCGCCCGGCTACTCCCTGTACTACCTGTGGGTCCTGGCCGGCGAGCCGCGCAACTACATCCTCTTCGACGACCCGGACCACAAGTGGGTGAAGGATGCGTAGGTCCCAGGATGGACGGTGAGGGCGTGGCCAACTGCTGGAGATGCCACCGCGATCTGGGACCCATGCTCGAACACCAGAAGATGGTGACCGAGAAGGGGCCCATCTGCTACGCCTGCTATAACGCCCTCCAGGCGGAGGCGCAGGACGCGGAGGAGGCGCGCCGCAGCCGGCTTCGCCGGGGACCCGGCGGGCCGGGGGCGGATGAGGAGGCCTGACCCGGCCTCTCGGATCCGGCCGGGATGCCCGCGCCCTCCTCGGAGGGGGGCGCTTGCTCACGGGAGAGGTCGCCACACACGGGAATCGCCGCCATGACACTTCTGAACGCCGCCATGGCCCACTTCGACCGGCTCCAGCAGCGAGTCGGCCTCTCGCCCACGCTCAGGCGGCTGGGCTGGATCCCCTTGCTCCTCCTGGTGGGATGGATTGATTACCTCATGCCGCCGGAGGTCGCCTCGGCCCCCCTCTATGTGCTTGTCCTCATCCCCATCGCCTTCATGGAACCGCTCGGAATCTGCCTGGCCTACTCGCTTTTGGCGGCCATCCTCTACTTCGCGGCCGACGTCCTGTCCTTCCCCGGCACCATCCGGCTCGTCTATCCCTACTGGAGGGCCCTGGCGCGGTTCATCAGCTTCGTCCTGATCGGCTCGGCGATCTCGACGCTGGTCGGCGAGCGGCGGCAGCTCCGCCTCTCCCAGCAGGCCCTCCAGGAGAAGGCGCGGGAGCTGGAAGAAAAGAACCTCGCCCTGGAGCAGACCCTGCGGGAGCTCAAGCGGCTGCAGGAGCAGCTTCTGGCGAGGGAGCGGCAGGCCGCCATCGCCGAGACGGTCCATGCGGCGACCTACGAGATCGAACGGCCGCTCACGTCCATCTCGGTGTACATCGAGGAGCTGCTGCGACTGGTCAAGCCCCACGAGGAAATCCACCCCCTCCTCGAGAAGATCGCGGAACGGCTCAGGGACACGGAAGGGATCCTCGAGGGCATCAGGGAGGTCCGGAAGAACCGGCCGGACTGACCGCCGGCCCCTGCGAGGACGATCAGCGCCGGGAGGTGCGGGGGGACTGGCGGGTGAGGGTGACGAGGATGGGGACGATTTCGGCCGGGGATTTCGAGGCCCCCAGGAGCTGCGACAGCCGGCGGCCCGGCTCGATGGCGCGCCGGACCGCCTGGGGCAGCCGGGGAGCCGGTGCCTCGCGCCGGGCGCGCAAGAGCTGCGCAAAGGCGTAGGCGATTTCCGGAATGGTGGACACCTTCACGAAGTTTCCGAGGCCGAGGACGAGCGGGTTGTCGCTTCCCTGGATCAGGCTCCGGCTGTCGGCCTTGTACAGGACGACGGCCTTCCCCGCCATCCACGCCATGGCGGCTTCGGCCACGGCCCCCTCGTCCGGGACCCGCCCGTTCATGTTCAGGACCAGCCCCTGGCATCCCCAGAGGACCTGGTAGGCATCCAGCCAGAAGATGGCCTGCTGGATCACCCGGGTCGCCTCGGCCGCCTCGTACCCCTGCCGCAGGAACTCCCGGTGGACCTCCTCGAAGACGAAGCCGTCCCGCTGCGGCAGGAAGGCGGAGAAGCCGGCCCCCTCCAGCGTGCGGGCGATCTCCGCCATCTCCTCCTGTTCGGCCCGATTGAACAGCGGACCGGCGCAGTAGATCCGCAGCGGGGGTTTTTTCCGGGCGGCTGCCACGGTGCGTCCTGCCTCAGTTCTGGCGCCCCGAGGGTCGCTCGGCCGGCGCGTTGCGATCCGAGAGATGGGTGAGGACGGCCACCAGGTGCTCCTGTACGATCTCCAGACGGGTGGACACCTCGATCGCCTCCAGCACCTGCTGCCGCGCCTCGGCGTCGGCAATGGCCGCGCCGGCGATCCGATCCACGATGATGCCGGGGTCCTTCACGCCGCTGAAGATCTTGGCGATCTCCCCCTGGCCCTTCTGCACCTCGGAGACGACGCGCAGGTAGAACACCTTGAGCCGCTCGATCCGATCCGCCAGGGCCTGGGGATTGGCGTCGGGATAGCGATCCGGCAGCGGCCGGGCGCGGGCCACCCGATAGGGCTTGTCGGTCGGCAGCTCGGCCGTGATGCCGATCCGCATGGTCCCGCGCAGCAGGATGTTGAACCGCCCGTCCGGCAGCTCCTCGTGCCGGATGATCTCTCCCGCGCCGGCGATGGGGTAGATGGGCGGCCGGCCGTAGTAGTCGCTCTCCCACCCGGGGCGCAGGAGCGCCATGGCCATCCGCTTGTCGCCGGCCAGGCAGTCCCGGACCATGTGCCGGTAGCGCGGCTCGAAGATGTGCAGCGGCAGCAGCGTGTGGGGAAACAGCACGACGTCCGGCAGCGGGAAGATGGGGATGTGAATGACGGCGCTCATGGATGCCTGGCCCGGGGGAGGCCCCTGGGGTTCAATGATACCGGCACCATACCACAAGAGACGGGGACGGGGAAGAGGGACGCCCGGGTTCAGCCGGAGATTCGGGTGCCCGTTGCCCGCGAGGCCGGGACGCCGACCCCAACACGCCACGGCCGAGGCGCAAGCCCCCCCGGGCCAGCGGGGCTATAGCATGCTCCGCACCCTGCCCCCGTCCACCTGCACGGTGACGCCCGTGAGGTATCTCGCCCGGTCCGATGCCAGGAACACGATCACGTCGGCCACGTCCTCCGGATCGCCCAGCCGGCCGAGGGGAACCTGGGCCTCCCGCAGCCGCTTCGTCTCCTCGAAGGTCTTGCCGAGCCTCTCTCCCCAGACCCTCAGCATCTGCCGCTGGCGGTCGGTCATGATCAGGCCCGGCAGGACGCTGTTCACGCGGACGTGGTCCTTGGCCAGCTCCAGCGACAGGGACTTGGCCAACCCGATCACCCCCGAGCGGATGGCGTTGGAGAGGATCAGGTTATCAATGGGCTCTTTGACCGAGGTGGACTGGATGTTGACGATGGCGCCGCCGCCGGCCCGGCGCATGTGGGGCAGGACCTCGCGCACCAGGCGGACCGTGCTCAGCAGGTTCAGCTCGAAGGCCGACTGCCACTGGGCATCATCCACTTCGTCGAAGATCCCGGGCGGCGGCCCGCCGGCGTTGTTCACCAGGACGTTCACCGTCCCCCACCGGGCCACCGTCCCCTGCACGACCCTGGCGATGTCCTCGGCTTTCGTGAGGTCGGCCGGGATGGCCAGCACCTCGGCCCCGTACCTCTCCCGGACCTCCTCGGCCGCCCGGGCGAGGTCGGCCTCGCCCCGGGCCAGCATGGTGACCCGGCTCCCCTCTGCGGCAAAGGCCATGGCCGTGGCCTTGCCGATCCCCTTGCTCGAGGCGGCCACGATGGCGACCTTGCCCTTCAGCCCGAGATCCATGCGACCCCTGCGCTCCCCCTCGTGTCTCGAGGCTCGGCAAACCGGGATGCGCCGCGCCCCCCTGGCCACGGAAAAGCGGCGACATTATACATGAAGTGTTTCCATGTTGACAGCCCTGCAGGGCGGGGATATGTACTACGCCGACATCCGTTCTCGACTCTCACTGGAGGGGGGCATGCCCTGGCGTCGTTTCGAGCGGATCCTGGTGACCGCCAACCGGGCGATCATCTTTCTCATGATGACGGTCATGGCCACGCTGGTCTTCACCAATGTCATCACTCGCTACGTCTTCAATTTCTCCATCATCTGGGCGGAAGAGGTCTCGCAGTACCTGATGATCTGGATCGCCTATCTCGGCGCCGGCCTGGCCATGCGCGAGGGGCGCCACGTGGCCATCGAGATCCTCCAGGATCGCCTGCCCAGGCCGCTGGGCAGGACGCTGCGCATGGCCGTCGGGGCCCTGGTGCTGGGATTCCTGGGGGTGGTGACGGTTCTCGGCTTCCGGTTCGCGGCCTTCGCCTGGCCGCAGGAAACCCCCGTCCTCAACATCTCCCTGGGGATCCCCTACCTGGCCATTCCCATCGGCGCCATGCTCTTCGCCGTGCACCTTTTGCTCGCCTTCCGCGGCTACGTGGAGAAGCAGTACACCCCCGGCTACCCCCTGGAGGAGCTCTCGGGCGAAGAGGCCTAGCGCATGGGTCTTACGCTCATCATCAGTTTTGTGGTCGGCATGATCATCGGCTTCCCCATGTCCATCCTCATGGGCGGCTCGGGGTTCCTGGCCCTCCTGGTGGACGGCAAGCTGTCACTCCTGACCGTGCCCCAGCGGTTCTTCAACGGCATCAACTCCTTCCCCCTGATGGCGGTGCCGTTCTTCATCCTGGCGGCGGACCTCATGAGTGCGGGCGGCATCACCGTCTCCCTGCTGAGGTTCGCCAACAGCCTGGTGGGGCATATCCGTGGCGGTTTGGGGCACGTGAACATCCTCACCAACATGCTCTTCGCCGGCATCAGCGGCTCGGCCCTGGCCGATGCCGCCGGACCCGGCGCCCTCATCCTGCGGATGATGAAGCGGGCAGGCTACGACGAGTACTACGCCGCCGCTCTCACCGCCTCCACCGCCATCATGGGGCCCATCATCCCGCCCAGCATCATCATGGTGATCTACGCCATCACGGACAACAAGGTGACGATCGCGGCCCTGTTTCTGGCGGGCGTGCTTCCCGGGATCCTCATGGGTCTCGCGCTGTCCATCGTCAATCACCTCACCGCGGTCCGGCGTCACTACCTCTTCCGGTCGCCCCTGGCCACCTGGAGAGAGCGCCTGCTCGGCATGTGGCGGGCGGCCCCGGCGCTGCTCACGCCGGCGATCATTCTCGGTGGGATCCTGAGCGGCGTCTTCACCGCCACCGAGGCCTCGGCCGTGGCCGTCTTCTACGCCCTGTTCGTGGGGTTTTTCATCACCCGGAAATTGACCCTGCGCAATCTTCCCAAGGTCGTGGTGCAGAGCGCCCTGGTCACCTCGGCGGCCCTCCTCATCGTCTCCATGGCCTCGCTCTTCGCCGCGATCCTCACCCTGGTCCAGATCCCGCAGACCGTCGCCGCCTCCATCACCGGCCTCAGCCAGAACCCCAGGCTGGTGATGACCATCGTGGCAATCTTCGTTCTGATCTGCGGCATGTTCATCGACACGCTGCCGGCGGTCATCATCCTGGTGCCGGTGCTGGCTCCCCTGGCCGATCAGGTCGGCATCCACCCCCTGCACTTCGCCATGGCCTTCGTCCTGAACATCACCGTCGGGATGGTCACGCCCCCCGTGGGCGCGGTCCTGTTCATCCTCGCGGCGGTGGGCCGGTTGAACTTCGAGAAGCTCTCACGGGCCATCCTGCCCATGATCGTCGCACTGCTGGTGGTGCTGGCGCTGGTTGTCTACGTCCCGGCAATCAGCCTGACCCTCCCCCGGTGGTTCGGCTTCACTCACTGACCTCGAAGGGAGAAGGAGGAAGCAGCATGAGGTGGAACATCCGGTTCGCCGCCGCTCTGGCCGTCGTCCTGCTCGCCCCCCCGCCGGCCGCCCTGGCCCAGCAGAAGGTCCTGAAGTACGCCCACTTCCAGCCTGGCCGGCCCGACCAGCCGAAGCATGCCGCCGCGCTCGCCTTCAAGGAGCACGTGGAAAAGGCGACCGGTGGCACGCTCCAGGTCCAGATCTTCCCGGCCGGCCAGTTCGGCAACGACGCCGTCACCATGGAGGGGCTCCGGCTCGGCACGCTGGAGATGGCCGTGGCCCACGACGGCGCCATCGCCGTGGTCTACAAGCCCATCGGGGTGCTCGGCATCCCCTTCCTCTACGACAGCCACGAGCACGCCTGGCGGGTGTACGACAGCCCCTGGCTCAAGGAGTTCTCCGACGACATGATCAAGAAGACCGGGATCCGGCTGCTGGGCTTCGCCGACAACGGGGTGCGGCACTTCACCAACAGCAAGCGGCCCATCCGCACCCCCGAGGACATGAAGGGCCTCAAGATTCGCGTCATGCCCAGCCCCGTCTTCCAGACCCTGGTCAGCGCGCTCGGGGCCAGCCCCTCGGCCATCCCGTGGGCCGAGCTGCCCACGGCGCTCCAGCAGAAGGTCGTGGACGGCCAGGAGAACGGGGTGACGAACATCCTGGCCGCGAGCCTCTACCAGTACCAGAAATACGTCAGCCTGGACGGCCACGTCTGGAGCGTCCACGGCTACCTGATCAACGAGCGGTTCTACCAGGGCCTCTCGGCCGTGGAGAGGAAGGCGGTGGAGGAGGGCACGCAGAAGGCGATCGCCATCCACCGCAAGATGACCAGCGATCAGGACAAGAACGCCAAGGAGATCCTGGGAAAACTCGGCATGGAGGTGACGGAGCTGTCGGCCGCCGAGATTGACCGGTTCCGCAAGCTCGCCCAGCCCCCGGTCAAGGCGTGGGCGGAGAAGGAGATCGGCAAGCAGTACGTGGACAGCCTCTTCAAGGCCATCCAGGCGACCCGGAGGTGAGCGGCGGACGCCGCCCGGCCAGGCAAGGGGCGTCCCGGCAGCTCCAGGCCCGCCGGAGGCCTTCGCGCCGCCCCCGACCTCCCCGACGGGCGAGGCGCATCCTGGAACCGCCCGATCCTCGCCTCCGGGCAAAACGGCCGGCGCTGAGAGATCAGCGGTCGGCCCGGGCCTGGAGCGCCTTCCGACCTCTGTCCTCCGGTCTCCGAGCTCTGCGCCTCACGTCCCGGCGTAGAGCGTCATGGTGTTCACCGGCAGGCCCAGCAGCTTCAGGTAGAAGAAGAGCTGGTACTTGTGGTTCGCCCAGTGCTCCGCCATGGCCAGGCACGTCCGCCAGAGCGGCATGGGTGGCCCCCAGGGCACAGAGATCATCCTGCCCTGGAAATCCGCGTCGCCCACCCGGCCCAGTGCCGCCTTGGCCTCGTCCCAGCCCCGCGACAGCTCGCGGGCGGCCACGTCCGGCGCCTTGGTATTTTTCAGGTCCTCCTGCACGAACTTCTGAAAGGCGTCGGCCGGCGGGAAGGCATTGTTGACCGCGGCCACGAGGCTCCCCGGGCAGCCGGCCACGTGGTGCAAGAGCTGGCCCAGGGTCATGTAGTTTCCCGACGCAGGCTTCCAGTCCAGCTTCGTGGCGGGCGCCAGGGAGATGAGTTTGGCCGAGGGCCGGTAGAGGGACTCCGCGTACTCCGCAAACTGCTTCGCGTTCATGGCCGTGTTCCTCCCTGTGGGTGAGACCGGGTGCCGATCGGGGATGGCGGGCCGGTGCCGACGGACTCCCCCGGTTCCGGTTCCCCTTCCCGGCTGTCCTCAGCCTCCGAACCAGCGCGGCAAGAGCGTCGTGAGCGCCGGCAGATAGGTGATCAATAGGACGCCGATCAAGAGGATGCATTGCATGGGGATGACGGCCCGGGACACCTGAAGGACCGGTTTGCCGAACCGGTACGAGGACAGAAAGATGTTGATCCCGACCGTCGGGGTGAGGAGCCCCAGCTCCATGTTCGCCAGAAAAATGATGCCCAGGTGGATGGGATCAATGCCGTAGGCCTGGCCCAGCGGCACGATGAGCGGCACCACCACCACGATGGCGGAATACATGTCCATCACGCAGCCCACCGCGAGCAGGCCCAGATTGACCGCCAGCAGGAAGACGTACTTCGACTTCACCGCGCCGGTGACCCATTCGGCCGCGCGCATGGGAATCTGGGCGTCAATCAGGTAATTGGTCAAGCCCAGGGCCACGCCCAGAATGAGCAGCACCCCGCCCACCAGGAGACCGGACTCCGCCATGACGCGCGGAATCTCCCGCGCCGGCTTGAAATCGCGATACACGAAGGCTTCCACCACGAAGGCGTACAGCGCCGTGACCGCCGCCGCCTCGACCGGCGTGGCGAACCCGCCAAACAACGCGACCAGCGCCACGACGGGCAGCAGCAGTTCCCATTTGGCGGCCCAGATCGCGCGGGCCGCCTCCCTGCGGTCAAAGGCGGGCCGGCCGGCCATTTCCTTCGGGCCCAGGCAAATGCCCAGTCCGCTGGCCATGGCGACCAGCAGCAACCCCGGGCCGAGGCCGCCCAGAAACATTTTCTCGATGGTCACGCCGCCCGCCTTGGCGTTGAGGCTGGCCACAATGGCGTACAGGATCAACGGGAGGGACGGCGGAAACAGCAGCCCGAGACCGCCGGAGCCGGTGAGCAATCCCAAGGTGGGGCGCTCCGAATATCCCGCGCCCATGAGCACCGGCATCAGGAGGCCGCCCAGGGCGAGAATCGTCACCCCCGACGCCCCGGTGAAGGAGGTGAAGAATGTGCATGCCAGAACCGCGACGATCGCCGGCCCGCCGCGGAATGGTCCGAACAAGGCCTGAAAGACCCGGACCAGCCGTGTGGAGGCACCGCCCTCCGCCAGGAAATACCCGGCCAGGGTGAACAGCGGGACCGTCGGCAGCGTGGGGTTGGTCACCATCGAATAATGGGTGAGCGAAATGGAAGCGATGGGCAGCTCCCGCCCCCAGAACAGAATCAGCGCCGCCCCGCCCAGCAGCACGAAGATCGGGGCGCCGAGGAGGACGGCCAGGAGCAGCGCCGACAGGGCGGGCAGGAGCAGCGCCTCGGGCGCGAGCGGAGGCCGGATTCCCGTCCACACCACCCCGCCGGCGAGCAGCAGCGCGGCCAGCCGGCCGCGCCAGCCCTCGGCCGCGCGCCCGAGCAAACGGAGCGCGATCACGCCGAAGCCCAGGGGCATGACCGACTGGACGATCCACACCGGAATGCCGTAGGCCAGGATCTTGCCGGCCTCCCGTTCCGCCTGGACCAGTCGCGCCGCCGCCACGCAGAGAAAGACACTGATGCCCGCGGCAAAGCCGCCGCTCAGGACGCGCGCCCACACCTGCCAGCGGCCCGTGAGAAAACTCGTCAGGGTCGAGAGGGCGAGCAGGCGGCCCTCGCGGGCGGCCAGCGCCCCGCCCAGAAGCCCGATGAGCAGCGTCAGGTGTTGCTGAAAGGCGGCCGCGCCGCTGATGCCGCTTCGGAGGAGCTTGCGCAGGCCGATTTCCAGGAGCGGCAAGAGCACCAGGGCGGCCAGCGCCAGCGAGACCAGAAGGTCTTCGACCTCCCGCAGCCGGCGGCGCCAGCCCTCCCCCCTCATTGCCTCTCCCCCGGCCGCGCGGCGCGGTAGGCGCTGAGCTGCCTGACCACCTCGTCGAACATGTCCGCCGGAACGATCGCCCCGCGGACCTTGGGATAGGCCGCCTCGACCTCCCGCCGCCACTCGGCCTCGACCTCGGGGGTGACCGCGTGGACCCGCAAGCCCCGCCTGCGCATGGCCTCGACCGATTCCACGCTCTCGCGCCGGCCGTCGGCCTTCATGAGGGTGCCGGTCTGCGCGGCGGCTCGGCGCAGGGCTTCCCGCCCCTCCGGCGGTATGGCGTCCCAGGTCTTTTTGGTAATGACCGTCGCGCCGACCAGCGGCGCCCAGGCCAGATCCAGCATGTGGGGCGCCACGGTATCCACCTGGCTGGCCAGGGCGATGCTCGGCGGCAGCGGGACCGCGTCGATCAGACCGGTTTGCAGGTTGGGCAGGATATCCACCGTCTCCAGCGGGACGGGATTGAGGCCCACGGAGCGGTAGATGTCCACGTCGGCGGCGCTGCCGGTCCAGACGAACAGTCTGCGCTTCCTCAGATCGTCGGGGCGGATTACGGGCTGTTTGGAAAAGAACCGCACCCAGCCGGTATCGCCCCAGAACAGCACCACGAATCCCTTGTGCTCCAGCCGCTTTTCCAGCATCGGCCGCAGCTTCTCGCCGATGTGATCCACCTCCTCCAGCGAGCGGAACATCATCGGCAGATTCTGCAGGGCAGTCACGGCCAGCTCGATCTCCGCCAGGCCCACCGCAGTCAGCATCCCGGCCTGGAGCTGCCCCAGCCGCATGCGGCGAACCATGTCGGCCTCGCTGCCCATCGTGCCGTCGGGATAGATGGTGAGCAGCACGCCCCCGCCCGGCGCCTGCCGCCACTGTTCGCCCATGGCCTGGAGGTGTTTGTAGTAGGAGGAGCCCCTTGGGGCCAGCGTCCCCAGCCGAACCCTCACCGGGCCGCCGGCCCCATAGACGCGGCCGGCCGAGCCCCAGGCAGCGCCGAGGCTCAGGGCCAGCGCCGCGGGGAAAAATCTCCTGCGCGTGAGTCTGGGCATTTGCGTGGCCCTCCGGGACGTCGGTTCATCGGCCATGGCGGCGACCGTCGGGAGCCGGTCGGTTCGATCGCCACCCTGCCGCGCCGTTGGTTTCCATGTGACCCGCCTCACTCGTCGTCCATCAGGAACAATTCCGCCTTCCGCGTGAGGAGCCAGCGTGCGCGGCGCTGCATGACCAGATTCAGCAGCCGCGTGTCGGGGGTGGCCTCGGGATCGATGGCCAGCGCCCGGTGGAGCAGCGACTCGAATTCCCTCACGTCCTGCCTTGGCACCGCCACCGCCTCGGCCAGGGCCACCAGCGGCGCGGCGTTCTTTCCTTCCGACAGCACCAGCGCCCGCGCGAAGTGTTCGCGGGCCCGGGCGGCGGGATCGCCGGGCGCGCCCTGGCGGCTCATTTCGTACGTGATGAGAAACGTGTGAATCGCCCCGCGGCCGTAACTTTCCTCCAGCTCCAGCGCCCGGTCCATCAGCGCCTCCATGGCCGGAATCTGCGCCACGAGCTCGGGGTTGTCCTTGGACAGGGAGATGGCCCCCGCCCACGCGGCCGCGGTCCAATAGAGGAGCGGCACATCGGCTCTGGTGGCGGCCCGCACTGCGGCCCTGGGATCGGCCCGCAGGGCCTCGGGGAAGCCGGGATGACTCACTTCCAGGCCGCGCAGGCCGTACCTCTGCGCGCGCAGGTACAGCCGCCTGGCCCGCGCCCGCAGCGCCTCGGCGGCGGCGAGATCCCGCGCCTCCAGCTCGTCCGCCTCCTGCTCCACGAAGGCAAAGGCGTACTGGGTAAACCCGCTCGCTGCGGCGGTGAGGAGGCCCAGGTGCTGCGGGGCCTCCGCCAGCAGACTCTCCATGAGCTTGAGACTGAAGGGGGCCGCCGCCTTGACCAGCTCCGGGTCCTCATCGCTGGCGAAGGTCGTGCCGCTGCCGGCGACGGTGCTGGCGACCTGATCGAGGGCGGGGCCGCGGAAGAGCGCGCAGCCGGCGGCGGCGCTCCACAGGAGCAGCAGCAGGACCGGGAGGGCCCGCAGGCCCTTCGTCCCTGTCCTCATCTGGAGCCGCCCGACCACTCCTTCATGCCGGTACCCCGCCCTCGGGGCCCTGGGGATGAGGGACATGGCACGAGTGTCGCGAGCGTTCGCTCGCAGTTCGCACAATCCGATCGGCCGGTACCGGACACCCCCCGCGTGACGAGGGCTGGATGGTCCGATAGCCGACGGTGCCGATCTCGTCAACTTCCCTACCGGGGAGCGCAGCGGACCTGCTGCGGCGATTCCCCCCGGGCATTCCCCTCGGAAAAAAAACGGCCCCCTGGGGACCAGAGATCCCCAGAGGGCCGTGCCGTTGCCCGTCAGGATCCTTCCGGCCGGCATCGCTGCCCCCTGCGCATCCGTCGCCGGGGAACCCGGTTCAGCCCTGCATCACGCTACCTCTCATGGGAGGGGGAAGTCAAGGTGAAAGGCATGCGCCAGCCGTGCGCCATCCCCGCCCAGCCTCCGGCGACGGGATCAACGAAAAAGACGCTGGGGATGTTCCGAGAACACTCCGCCGGGAACGCCTGGCGCCCCCCTGGCCTCGCCTTTCCCGTCGCCAGCGCGGAGATGGCGCCCCGGACGCCCGGAAGATGGCTGCCCCTTCATTCTCCGCCGTGTCTCTCGTAGAACGCGCACAGCGACCGCAGGGGGCAGCGCGGGCACTTCGGGCTGCGGGCCGTACAGACCGTTGCCCCCAAGTCCATGAGGGCCTGGTTCATGGTCCAGGCCTCCCCCTCGGGAATCACGGCCGCGGCCAGGGCCCACAGTCGGCG
>JBBIQE010000013.1:0-40654 GCA_037442485.1 Methylomirabilis sp. (SeqCode) | reverse complement strand
CAAGCCCTTTTTGCGAATGCGAAAATAGAACCGGCTCTCTCAGGTGAGCTAACGCCGGATCTTCAAAGGCGGGTATGGTCTACCTGTGGGAGGTCTTCCGAAACGGCTGCGCCGCCCCCCGACGGCTCCAACGTCTTGTGCCGGTTGAACTTACCGGGTCTCCGGGGGCGGCGCCGGGCGGAACTCGTACACGAGATCGCCCGGCTTGACCAGTCCCAGCTCCTCCCGCGCGATGGCCTCGAGCCGGCTGGGATCGGTGCGCAGCGCCCGCACCTCCTCCGCCAGGGCGGCGTTGGCCGATCGGAGCTGGGTGATCTCCCGCTCGAGCGCGACCTTGGTCTGGTGCATGCGGTACAGCCGGAGCAGGCCCCGGTTCCCCGCCACGGACGCCACCACCAAAAGGAGCAGCAGGATGGCGGCCAGACGCAGGCGCCGCCCCAGGACCGGCGCGCGAACCGACGGCAACGCGACCATCAGGCAACCCCCCGAACCGCCAGGACGCCATGAACGTCAAGGCGGACATCTGCCCCCCAGGCAGAAAAGGCGCCGCAGCAGGGTTCGGGAACTGGCGGTGGTGCTGTCGGACCCCCGGACAGAACCATATACTTCCTTGGCGCACCAATCCGCCTGGGGGGGATCGGTGCCGGCGGTTCACGCTCGTCGGAAGCGGGACAGGGCCTCCCGCCCCAGGAAGCGCGCGGAATCCCCCAGCTCCTCCTCGATCCGGAGCAGTTGATTATACTTCGCGATCCGGTCCGTCCGCGAGGCCGATCCGGTCTTGATCTGCCCGGCATTCACCGCCACCGCCAGGTCGGCGATGGTGGTATCCTCGGTCTCCCCGGAACGGTGGGATACCACGGCCGCATAGCCCGCCCGGTGGGCCGTCCGGATGGCGTCCAGGGTCTCGGTGAGGGTGCCGATCTGGTTGACCTTGACCAGGATGGCGTTGGCGATCCCCCGGGCGATCCCCTCCCGCAGGATCTTGGTGTTGGTGACGAACAGATCGTCCCCCACGAGCTGGATCTGCCCGCCCAGCCGCGCCGTCAGGGCGGCCCAGCCGTCCCAGTCGCTCTCGGCCAGGCCGTCCTCGATGGACACGATGGGATAGCGCTCCACCCAGCGGGCGTAGAACTCGACCATCTCGGCGGAGGTGAGACGCTTGCCCCCCTCCCCTTCCAGGACGTAGCGGCCCTCCCTGTAGAACTCGCTGGCCGCCGGATCCAGCGCCAGGGCGATGTCGGCGCCCGGCCGGTAGCCGGCCTTCTCGATGGCCGTCAGGATGAGCTGGACGGCCTCCTCGTTGGACTTGAGGTCGGGCGCGAAGCCGCCCTCGTCCCCCACGGCCGTGTTGTAGCCCTTCTTCTTCAGGACCTCGCGCAGGTGGTGGAACACCTCGGCGCCCATGCGCAGCGCCTCGGCGAACCGCGCGGCCCCCAGCGGCATGATCATGAACTCCTGGAGGTCCACGGTGTTGTCCGCGTGCTTGCCCCCGTTCAGGATGTTCAGCATAGGGGCCGGCAGGACCGTGGCATTGATTCCGCCCAGGTACCGGTACAGGGGCAGGCCCGCGTCGTCGGCCGCGGCCTTGGCCACGGCCAGCGAGACGCCCAGGATGGCGTTGGCGCCGAGCTTGCGCTTGTCCTCGGTCCCGTCCAGCTCGCACAGGAGCGCATCCAGGGCCCCCTGATCGGTGGCCTCCAGTCCCACCACCTCGGGGGCGATCGTCCGGTTGACGTGCTCCACCGCCCGCAGGACGCCCTTGCCCAGGTATCGGCTCTTGTCGCCGTCGCGCAGCTCCAGGGCCTCCCGCTCGCCCGTGGAGGCCCCGGAGGGCACGGCCGCCCGCCCGAGGGCCCCGCTCTCCAGCAGGGCCTCCACCTCCAGGGTCGGGTTGCCCCGGGAATCCAGGATCTCGCGCGCATGCACCTCGGTGATTTCGCTCATGTCCAGGCTCCATCCCCAGTGCGAAATGGACAACGGTTCCGCCCCTGGCGGAACCACGGTGCCACGAACGGTCTTGCCTTGTCCGTTGTCGGTTTCTAATTTCGCGTCGACACGCCGAGGATCGCTTGCCCTTCCGCGATGAGGGCCGCCAGCTCCGCCTCCGTCGAGGCCTCGGCGTAGAGCCGGACCACCGGCTCCGTCCCCGAAGGGCGCAGGAGCAGCCAGCCTCCGTCCTCCAGGATCATCTTCACGCCGTCCAGGCGGCTGACCTCGACGACGGCGCGGTCCGCCAGGCGCTTGGGTGGCTCCTCCAGGCGGGCGCGCAGCCGGTCCACCGCGCCGGGCTGCAGGCGGTAGTTCAGCCGCCGGGTCAGGATCGTTCCCACCGTGTCGTAGAGCGCCCGGAGCCGCGCCGTGAGACTGCCCCCGTGACTGGCCAGCAGCTCGGCCGCCAGGAGGCAGGCCAGGATCCCGTCCTTCTCCGGCACGTGGCTCTTCACCGAAAGTCCCGCGCTCTCCTCGCCGCCCAGCACCACCTTGTCCTGGGCAATCAGCTCGCCGATGTACTTGAAGCCGACCGGCGTCTCGAAGACCGGGATGTCAAGGTGCCGGGCCACCCTATCCACCAGGTGGCTGGTCGCCACGGAGCGCGCCACGCCTCCCGTCCATCCCCGCGTCCGCACCAGGTGGTGCAGGAGCAGCCCCAGGAAGTAGTTGGGCTCGAGGAAGGAGCCGTCGGCATCCACCAGGCCGAAGCGGTCCGCGTCCCCGTCGGTGGCCAGGCCGAGGTGGGCACCCTGCTCCAGGACGCGGGCGGCCAGCTCGCGCAAGCCCTCGGCCGAGGGCTCGGGCGGCCGGCCGCCGAAGTAGGGGTCCCGCCGGTCGTGGAGGAGGCTCACCTCGCATCCCGCCTCTGCGAGCAGCCGATCCAGATAGCCCCGGCCGGAGCCGTAGAGGGGATCCACCACGACCTTGAGGCGCGCCCGGCCGAGCGCCGCCAGATCCACCAGGGCACGCAGCCGCGCGAGGTAGGCCTCGGCGGGATCAATCCGCTCGATCAGCCGCGAAGCCCCGCCCCCGGCATCCGGCATCCCGGCCGCCCGGCCCTCGGCGAGGAGGGCGTTGGCCCGCGCCTCGATCCGCTTGGTCGCCGCGGGGAGGGCGGGACCGCCCCAGGCCGCGGAGAACTTGACGCCGTTCCACTCGGGCGGATTGTGGGAGGCCGTGATGACGATGCCCCCGGCCGCGTTCCGGCGGATGATCTCGTAGGCGATGACCGGGGTGGGGGTGTCCCGCTCGGTGAGGAAGACGCGGATCCCCTCCCCCGCCAGCGCCCGGGCCGCCTCGGCGGCGAAGGCCTCGGAGAGAAAGCGGGGGTCGTAGCCCACCACGAGGCCCCGGGTGGCGGCCCCGGGCTCCTCCGCGAGCACGTACTCGCCGATGGCCCGGCTCACCGCCCGCACGCCGGCGAAGGTGAAGTCCTCGGCGATGACCCCCCGCCAGCCCGAGGTCCCGAACGTGATCCCGCCCATGGCCGCTCTGGCTGTCACGCCGCCGGGCCTGCCGGTGCCGCGGCAGACAGGCCGCGCGCCAGCCAGGCCTTCACCTTCTCCCGGTACGTCCCCACGATCTGCTCGGCCCGGGCACGGCTGCCCGCCTCGGCCAGGATGTGGAAGTAGGGCTTGTCCTGATCGGGGTAGATGGCCGCCCAGTCGGGCCCCAGGTGGATTTTCACCCCGTCCACCAGCTCGACCTCGGCGTCCTTGGTCGCCTCGATGAGGGTGCGCATGAGCGTCCCCTTCATCTCCCAGGGGCAGGGCACCTGCTCCCGCGCGGTGACGCGCTTGGGGACGTGCCGGATCGCCTCGTGGAGCGTCAGATCGCTCAGGGCCAGCATCTCCAGGATCTTCAGCGTGGCCAGCATGGCGTCGAAGGCCGGCTGGAAGCGGGGGAAGATGAACCCGGCAAAGGCGTCCCCCACGAAGGCCATGCCCTCCTGGGCGGCCGCCTCCATCAGGGCCCGGGGGGCGATCCGGGTCCGCTGCACCTTGAAGCCGTGGGGGGCCACCAGCTCCTCCAGGACGCCGCTGGCGGTGATGGGGACGCCGATGGTGCCGGGGGGCTGGGTGCGCGCCACCAGCAGGGCCACCACGGCCAGGGCCAGCTCGTCCGGGATGGGATCGCCCTTGTCGTCCACCAGGAACAGCTTCTCCGCGCCCGTGTCCAGCATGACGCCGAGATCGGCCCCCAGGATCCGCACGATCTCACAGAGCTGCCGGAGCGAGCGCTGGAACTCCTCGGCCGTCTTGGTGATCTTGGTCTCGTCCATGTAGGCGTTGAGCGCGATGACCTCGCAGCCCAGCCGGCCCAGCACGGCCGGGAAGATGGTGGCGGCGCTCCCGTAGGAGTAGTCAATGACGAGCTTGGGCGCCCGGGCGCGGATGGCGGCCTGGTTGATGAAGCCCAGGATCCCTTCCTGGTAATACTCCACCTCGTACTCGGGGAAGCTCAAGACGCCGGTCCCCTCGATCTTGGCGCGGCGGAAGTCCTCGCGGAAGAACAGACGCTCGACCCCCTTCTCGCGGGTGGCCGAGATGTCCAGCCCCCGCTCGTCGAAGAACTTGATGTCAATGAGCTCGGGGTCGTAGGGCGACTTGCGCACGTGCACGCCCGCCATGGCCCCCCGCACCCCCATCTTGTAGCGGACCACGGGGATGGGCATCACCCGCAGGTCGTGGACGTCCACCCCGGCCGAGAGCAGCCCGCAGATCATGGCGCGGTTGATGATGCGGGAGGTCCGGTGGGGATCGCGGCTGGTCCGGACGACCGCGTGCTCGCGCAGCGTGGCGCCGAAGGCGGCGCCCAGCTTGGCGGCGAACTCCGGCGAGATCTCGATATTGCCCAGGCCCGTCACCCCGTAGGCCCCGAACAGGGACCGGGCCCACCGCTCGCCCCACACCAGGCTGGTGGCCAGCGTGGCCCCGTCCTCCACCACCTTCTGGGGCCAGACCTTCACGTCCGCCTTGATGATCGAGCCCTCGCCGATCCGGCAGTTATCGCTCACCAGGGCCCCCTCGAACAGGCGGGCCCGGGCCTTGATCTCGCTGCTGCGGCCCACCACGTTCTCCTTCAGGACGGCGCCGCGGCCGACGTAGACGTTGTTCCAGAGGATGGAGTCGGAGATGACCGCCCCCTCCTCCACGATGCAGTTGTCCCCGATCACGCTGTTGGTGATGCGGGCGTTGGCCTCGATGCGGGTGTTCTTCCCGATCAGGACCGCCCCCCGCAGCCCCGCGGTGAAATCCACCCGGGTGCCGGCGCCCAGCCAGATCGCCTTGTCCAGGCCCTCCACCCGGCGCCCGGGGATCGTCACCTTCACCGTCCCGGCCAGGATGTCCTGGTGGGCCAGCCGGTACTCCAGGATGTCCCCCACGTCCCGCCAGTAGCCGGTGGCGATGTAGCCGAAGAGCCGCTTGCCCTCCCGCATCATGAGGGGGAAGAGGTCCTTGCTGAAGTCGAACTCGCGCCCCGGCGGGATCAGGTCCAGGACCGACGGCTGGAGGAGGTAGATGCCGGTGTTCACCGTGTCGCTGAAGACCTCGCTCCAGGTCGGCTTCTCCAGGAAGCGGCTGATGCGGCCGTCGGACTCGGTGATGACCACGCCGTACTGGAGGGGATTCTCCACCCGGGTGAGCAGGATGGTGAGGTCGGCCCCCCGCTCGCGGTGGAAGGCGAGGGCGGCCGTGAGGTCGAAGTCCGTCAGCAGATCGCCGCTGATCACGAGGAAGGGGCCGGAAAGATGCGCCTCGGCGTTTTTCACCGCGCCGGCCGTCCCGTAATCCTCGGCCGCCGAGACGTAGCGCATGCGCACGCCGAACTCCGAGCCGTCCCCGAAGTGGGCCTCGATCAGCTCGGGCTGGAAGTGCAGGAGGGCCACGAGGTCCGTGATCCCGTGCCGCTGCAAGAGCTCCACGATGTGCTCCATCATGGGCTTGTTGGCCATGGGGATCATGGGCTTGGGGACATTGTGGGTGAGGGGGCGCAGGCGGGTCCCGAAGCCCCCGGCCATGATGACGGCGTTCATGGTCGTCGCCCCCCTGCGTGCGTGCCCTGGCTCGCGGCGTGCGCAACCGGCGTCAAGCATTCGCACTATAGGCGTGCCCCGCGTGCGTTGTCAAGACCGTTCCCCCCGCGGTGCGGGCGTACGTGGTGAAGACGTTTCGCGCGGTCGCCGAGGAGTTCGGCTTCTGGATCGACGAGCTGGCGGTGGAGCATCACCACGTCCATGTGTTCCTCGAGTGCCCGCCGAAATATGCCATCGCGCGGGTGGTCGGGATCCTGAAGTGCATCTCCGCCAGAGGCACGTTTGACCGATTCCCAGAGCTGCGTCGCAAGTTCTGGTCCGGCGAGCTGCAAGAAGATGGGTCCGCGGCCCGCACCGTGGGCGACCGGGTGACCAGCGACCTGATTCGGCGGTACATCGAGCGGCACACCGCCGAACAGGCAACCAAGCAGCCGGAGCTCTTGTGAGCGGAGGCTGCCGAAGCCCCGCCCTTTGGGCGGGGAGGATCACTATCACCCGGAAATCGAGCGAGGTCCCGCCGCGTGGCCGGCTTGCCGGCGGAGGCTCACGCTCCCTGGGGCGGGGGGGCGGGCAGGTAGACCCGGGGGACGCGGGGGCCGATGCGGCAGAGAATCTCGTAGCTGAGGGTGCCCTGGAGTTCGGCGACCTCGTCGGCGGTGATCTCTTCGGCGCCCTGCCGGCCGATGAGGACGGCCTCATCGCCCACCTGGACACCCGGGATAGCGGTGACATCCACCATGGTCATGTCCATGCATATCCGGCCGATGATGGGGGCCCGCCGGCCGCCGATCAGGACCTGGCCGCGGTTGGACAGCAGACGCCCCAGCCCGTCGGCGTAGCCGATGGGCAGCGTGGCCACCCGGATGTCCTGCGGGGCCACGAAGCTCCGGCCGTAGCTCACGCTCGCGCCGCGGGGGATGTCCTTGAGCTGGCTGATCGCCGTCCGCAGGCGAAGGGCGGGCCGGAGCGCCGGTTCGGCGGGATGGCGCCGGCCGCGCGGGTGGCATCCGTAGAGCATGATCCCGGGTCGCACCAGATCCAGCCGCGCCTCGGGCAGGAAGAGCAGGGCGGCGCTGTTGGCCGCGTGCCGGAGGGGCATCCCGCCCTCCAGGAGGCTCGCGAGGTCCCGGGCGGCCTCTTCGAAGCGGGCAAGCTGCTCCCGGGCGAAGTCAGGCTCCTCGGCCTCGGCCTCGGCGAAGTGGGTCATGAGGCCGGCCAGGCGGACGGAGGGGAGGGCGCGGATCTTCTCCGCCACCTGGCGGACCCCCTCGGGCCGGATGCCGACCCGGCCCATGCCGGTGTCTACCTTGAGGTGCAGGCGGAGCACTCGCCCGCCCGCCCGCGCCGCCCGATCCAACGCCTCCACCTGCGAGAGATCGCCTACGCACTGGTCCAGGCCATGGGCGATCACAAGATCGGCCTGCTCCGGTGTGATGGGGCTGAGCACCAGGATGCGGCAGGCTATCCCCGCAGCCCGGAGAGGGATCGCCTCTTCGGGGATCGCGACGCCGAGCCAGGTGGCGCCGGCCCCGAGGGCAGTCTGGGCGGCCGCCACGGCTCCATGCCCGTAGGCGTCGGCCTTGACGACCGCCATGACCTGCGTGGCCGGGCCGGCTAGCCGGCAGGCCAGCCTGACGTTGGCGGCAATAGCGGAGAGGTCAATTTCGGCGCGGGTCGGTCGCACGGCGCGGGCTCCATTCCGGCAGGGGACTTCTCGGCGAAACATATCAGAAATAACGCAAGGTTGTAAACCAACCCAGTCGGACGCGCGAGATGTATGGTAGGGTTTCCAGGGTGAATTTTGAGAAAAATGACAAAAGAAATGAAAAACGAGCCAAAGCCTCTGCCACGGTCCGGAGAGTTTTCCCATTGACTGAAAAATTCTTCTTGCATTCCTCGCACAGAAAAACTAAAGTCCGCCTGCTGTTAGCACTCTCTCAGAATGAGTGCTAACAGCCGGAGGGGCCCGGGTAGATTCACCCATTCCTACCGGACAGCCAGAGAAAAACTCAGGACAGGCGAAGCGGAGTGCGTGGCGGGCCCGGAGAGGCCCGCGGGGTTCTCCCCCGCCGCACGGGCGGGGACGCAGTACGTTGACTCTTCTGGAAAGGAGCGACGCACGATGAAGAAGATCAAGCCGTTGCAGGACCGGATCCTGGTCAAGCGCCTGGAGGAGAAAGAGGTCAGGAAGGGCGGGATCATCATCCCCGACACCGCCAAGGAGAAGCCGCAGGAGGGCGAGGTGGTGGCCGTGGGCCCCGGGAAGGTCACCGAGGACGGGAAGCGCCAGCCCATGGAGGTCAAGGTCGGCGACAAGATCCTCTTCGGGAAATACTCGGGGAGCGAGGTGAAGCTGGGGGACGAGGAGTTCCTCATCATGCGCGAGGAGGACGTCCTCGGCATCCTGCAGTGAGTCGAGTCGCACGAATGCTTTCGCGACGGGTGCAGGCCAACTGACCGACGAACAGGAGGAGAGAGCATGCCAGCCAAGCAACTGATGTTCGACGAGGAGGCCCGACGGGCGATCCTGCGCGGCGTGGACAAGCTGGCCAACGCCGTGAAGGCGACCCTGGGACCCAAGGGGCGCAACGTCGTCCTGGACAAGAAGTTCGGCGCGCCCAACATCACCAAGGACGGCGTGACCGTGGCCAAGGAGATCGAGCTGGAGGATCCCTTCGAGAACATGGGCGCCCAGATGGTGAAGGAGGTGGCCTCCAAGACCTCGGACGTGGCCGGGGACGGGACCACCACGGCCACCGTCCTGGCCCAGGCCATCATCCGCGAAGGAATGAAGAACGTCACGGCCGGGGCCAATCCCATGGCGCTCAAGCGCGGGATTGACAGGGCCGTGGAGGCGGTGGTCGAGGAAATCAAGAAGATCTCCAAGCCCACCAAGGGCAAGAAGGAGATCTCCCAGGTGGCCAGCATCTCCGCCAACAACGACAAGACCATCGGCGACCTCATCGCCGACGCCATGGAGAAGGTGGGCAAGGACGGCGTCATCACGGTGGAGGAGGCCAAGGGGGTCGAGACCACGCTGGAGGTGGTCGAGGGGATGCAGTTCGACCGGGGCTACATCTCCCCCTACTTCGTCACCGACCCTGAGCGGATGGAGGCGGTGCTGGAGAACCCCCTGATCCTCATCCACGAGAAGAAGATCAGCGGGATGAAGGACCTGCTCCCCATCCTGGAGCAGATCGCCAAGATGGGCAAGCCCTTCCTGATCATCGCCGAGGAGGTGGAGGGCGAGGCGCTGGCCACGCTGGTGGTGAACAAGCTGCGCGGGACCCTGGCCTGCTGCGCCGTGAAGGCCCCCGGCTTCGGCGACCGGCGCAAGGAGATGCTGAAGGACATCGCCGTCCTCACGGGGGGCGAGGTCATCTCCGAGGAGCTGGGGATCAAGCTGGAGAACATCCGGCTGGATGACCTGGGCAAGTGCAAGAAGGTCGTGGTGGACAAGGAGAACACCACCATCATCGAGGGGGCGGGCAAGGACAAGGAGATCGAGGGCCGGATCAAGCAGATCCGCACCCAGATCGAGGAGACCACCTCGGACTACGACCGGGAGAAGCTCCAGGAGCGGCTGGCCAAGCTGGCCGGCGGCGTGGCCGTGATCAAGGTGGGCGCCCCCACCGAGATCGCCATGAAGGAGAAGAAGGCCCGGGTCGAGGACGCCCTCAACGCCACCCGGGCAGCCGTGGAGGAAGGGATCGTTCCCGGCGGCGGCGTGGTGCTCCTGCGCGCCATGGCGGCCCTGGACAAGGTGAAGGCCACCAACGACGAGAAGATCGGCGTGGACATCGTCCGCCGCGCTCTGGAGGAGCCTATCCGCCAGATCGCCGAGAACGCGGGCGTGGACGGCCCCATCGTGGTCCAGAAGGTCCGCGAGGGCAGCGGCGCCTTCGGCTTCAACGCCGAGACCGAGGAGTACGAGGACCTGATGACGGCCGGGATCATCGATCCGACCAAGGTCACCCGGATCGCCCTCCAGAACGCCGCCAGCATCGCGGGCCTGATGGTGACGACCGAGTGCATGGTCACCGAGATCCCGGAGAAGGAGAAGACCCCGCCCATGCCCCCGCATGGTGGCGGCGACATGTACTAGGCCGGCGGAGGGCGGCCGCCGGCACCGATCCGGCACCGGATTGGTGCCGGGGCCGTGTGTCGTGCCGATCCACCCGCAGTCCCGCGTCCCTGGAAGGCCCCGACCGGTGACCCCGGCCGGGGCTTTCGTCTTTGTGCGGCGGGCGGGCCGCGAGGCGCGGAGCCCGCCGATTCCCTTTGACGCCGGGACCTCCAGTGACTAGAGTGTGGGATTGGAACGAGGGCCGGATGGGGAGGGATCCGTGCAGGTGAAGTGGCGGAACCTCGGCGTCCCGCCGGCGGTCCGCATGCTCCGCTCGAGGCGCCTCTCGCGGCCGGCGGGCTATCGCCGCCTGGAGCTGTCCGTGACGGGCATGCTCTGCGGGCTCTGAGCCCTCCGGGTCCGGCGCGCCCTGGAGGGGCTGCGGGGAGTGAGGGCGGCCGAGGTGAGCCTGGAGCGGGAGCGGGCCATCGTGACCCACGATCCCAGCCTCGTCACGGTGAAGGGAATGGCGGCGGCGATCCAGCGGAGCGTCCTTTTGCCCCGCCTCCGCCAGGCGATGGCGCGCCCGCTACCACGGGTCCGATGACGCGCCAGGAGGAGACATGACCGCACCGGCGCGGATCGCCCTGCGCGTCGAGACCTATTCGGGCTACACGGCCGACGAGCGGCCGGTCGCCTTCCGCCTGGGCGGGCGGCGGATCGGCGTCCGGGAGATCCTCGACCGCTGGCTCGGCGAGGACCACGCCTACTTCAAGGTGACCGGCGAGGACGGGGTGCGCTACATCCTCCGGCAGGACCGGTCCGCCGCCACCTGGGAGCTGATCCTCATGGAAGTCCCCGGAACACCACCCGCGCCGGGAGAGCGCTGATGCGGCGCCTGCGACCCTACCCGCTCGAGGACCTGCTGCTCACCCAGGCCGTCCCCGGGTTCCTCCTCGCCGTGGCCTGGACGGTCATGTACGAGATCTACCACGAGGAGGGCTCGTATTACACCACGCTGATGCAGGAGATCCTGGCCAGCGAGGGCTTCTTCCCCTATTTCCTCGTCTCGGCGGCACTCATGGCCTTCCCGGTGGGCTTCGTGGTGGACTGCGTGCGCCATGTGGTGGGGGAGGTATGGCTGGGCCTACCCCGCCTCGCCCGTGGCATCTGGGGTCCGGAGGACCGCCGGGGCGGCGTCCCAGCCACCCCCCTGCACTGGGTCGAGGCGCTTCCTGTCCTCCCCCGGGACTTCGAGCGGCGCTACGCCCTGTACCGGCACGCCTGGGCCACCCTGCTCAGCCCGGCCAAGGCGGCGGGCAACATGGCCCTGGTCCTCCTCACGCTCACGGTCTGGTTCGTCATCAAGGTGACCCGCATGGGGGGCTGGCGGGTCTTTTCCCCCGCCTTCCTCATCGGGACGCCGTTCGTCGGGCTGGGCCTGGTCCTGGTGCTCCTCCTCCGCTACGCGAGGGGGCTGGCCGAGTTCCACTGCCGGGTGGCGGTCTCCATCTTTCCACCCATGGGGGCCGAGGCGCCCGGCCTGGCGGAGGCTGCCCCCCCGTCCCTGTCGTGATCGCCCGCCCGGTGTCCTGCCATGCCGCGACTGGAGGGGGGCCTTGCGGAAGGCCCTCGGCTCTGGACTTGACAGGGGCGAAGGATCGGCTCTAGCATCGGCCGCCAGCTTGGGGGGCCGGTCCGTGAGCCGCAGAGGGCACCGTTAGCGGTCCCGGCTGCGGCTCCTTCGCTTTCGGGCTGCCGGAGAGTGTCGGAGGCTACGGGATGCGAGTCATCATCGTGGGTTGCGGGCGGGTGGGGGCGAATCTGGCCAACGCCCTCTCGGCCGAGCGGCACCAGGTGGTCGTCATTGATCGCAACCCGCTCTCCTTCGGGCGGCTGTCCCGGGAGTTCAGCGGGCAGATGCTGACGGGCGTGGGGTTCGACCGCGACATCCTCATGAAGGCCGACATCGAGGGGGCCGATGCCCTGGCCGCAACGACGGACAGCGACAACGTGAACATCGTGGTGGCGGTGACGGCCAAGGAGACGTTCAAGGTCCCCCGGGTGGTGGCCAGGATCTACGACCCCCAGGCGGCCGAGATCTACCGGCGCGAGGGCATCCCCACCGTCACCCCGACCCTGCTGGCCGCCAACACCATGAAGGCCATGATCGCCCACCCCCAGCTCGTCGTTGCCGCGGCGCTCGGAAGCGGCGAGGTCAAGTTTCTCGAGGCCGAGGTGACGAAGCCGCTGGCGGGCCGCACGGTCCAGGATCTGACCATCCCCGGGGAATCCCTGGTGTACGGCCTGGTGCGCCGGGGGCAGGCCATGATCCCGGGGGTCGACACCCGGCTCGAGGCCGGGGACGTTCTGCACATCAGCGTGGCGACGCGGGCCATCGCCACCCTGGAAAAATTGCTGGCCCATTGAGGGCGAGGGGTGCCGCATGCTGGCAGTCATCGTGGGGGGCGGCCGGGGGGGATCCTACCTGGCGCACGATCTCCAGGGTCAGGGGTACCAGGTCAAGGTGGTGGATCGCCGGCCGGACGTGGTGGCGAAGCTCCGCCAGGAGGTCGGGGGAGACGTCATCTGCGGCGACGGGTGCAGCCCCGAGATCCTCGAGCAGATCGGCACCGCCCAGGCGGACCTGCTCGTGGCCCTGACCCACAACGACGAGGACAACCTGGTGGCCTGCCGCCTGGCCAAGCACCACTTCCACGTCCCCCGCGTGATCGCCCGCGTCAACAACCCCCTGAACGAGTGGCTGTACACCAAGGCCTGGGGGGTGGACGTCGCCATCAGCCAGGTCCACCTCACCTCCAAGGTCATCGAGGAAGAAATCGGCCTGGGGGAGCTGGTCACGCTGCTCAAGCTCAACCGGGGCGAGGCGGCCCTGGTGGAGGTGCGCCTTCCGGAGACATCGCCCTGCCGGGGCCAGACCATCCGCGACCTCAACTTCCCCGGCGACAGCGTGGTCGTGAGCGTGATCCGGAGCGGCAAACTGATCATTCCCCGCGGCGACACCCGGCTCGAGGCCGGGGACGAGATCCTGGCGGTCAGCACCGTGGCGGCCGAGAAGTCCCTGAAGGAACTCCTGGTCGGACCCTCATAGCTCTCGCCCGTGATCTACGCCAGGCTGAAACGCGTCCTGATCGGCAATCCGCTGGCCACGGCCCAGGCCCGGCACGAGCGCCTGGCCAAGATCCCCGCCCTGGCCATCTTCGCCTCGGATAACCTCTCCTCCGTCGCCTACGCCACCGAGGAAATCCTCCTGGTGCTGGTCCTGGCGGGCACCTCGGCCCTTTCCCTCTCCCCGCCCATCGGCATGGCGATCGGCCTGCTCACGGCCATCGTGGCCAGCTCGTACTGGCAGACCATCCACGCCTACCCCTCGGGCGGAGGCGCCTATATCGTCGCCAAGGACAACCTGGGGACGCTCCCGGGCCTCGTGGCCGGGGGGGCGCTCCTGGTGGATTACGTCCTCACCGTCTCCGTGAGCACCGCCTCCGGCGTGGCGGCCATCACCTCGGCCTTCCCGGCCCTGTACCCGCAGCGGGTGGCGATCTGTGTCTCCACGGTCCTCCTCATCATGGTGGCCAACCTGCGGGGCATCCGCGAGACGGGACGCCTCTTCGCCGTCCCCACCTACTGGTTCATCCTCTGCCTGCTCATCCTCCTCGGCGGAGGATTCTACCGCCTCCTCACCCGGGGAGCGCCTCCTCCCCCCGCCGACCCGCTCCCGGTCCAGGAGCCGCTGACGGTGTTGCTCATCCTCCGGGCCTTCGCCTCCGGCTGCGCCGCCCTGACGGGGATCGAGGCGGTCGCCAACGGCGTGCAGTATTTCAAGCCGCCCGAGTCCCGCAACGCCGGAATCACGCTGGCCTGGATGGCCTTGATCCTGGGAGGCTCGTTTCTGGGTGTGACGTTCCTGGCCTACTTTTACGGCGTCGTGCCTCGGGAGGGGGAGACGGTGATCTCCATGCTGGGGCGCCAGATCTATGGTCGCGGCGGGATCTACTACATGATCCAGGCGGCCACGGCGGTGATCCTGCTCCTTGCGGCCAACACCAGCTTCTCGGGGTTCCCCATGCTGGCCTCCCTGATGGCCAAGGACGGCTTCGTCCCCCGCCAGTTCGCCAACCGGGGGGACCGCCTGGTCTATAGCAACGGCATCATCATCCTGGCGGGCCTCTCCTCGATGTTGCTGGTGATCTTCGGCGGCAGCACCCACGCCCTGATCCCGCTGTACGCCGTCGGGGTGTTCACGGCGTTCACGCTCTCCCAGAGTGGCATGGTCCTGCACTGGGGGAGGGAGCGCGGACGGCGGTGGAGGGCCCACGCGGCGATCAATGCGGTCGGCGCGGCCGCGACGGCCATCGTGGTCGTGGTGATCGGGGCGAGCAAGTTCGTCCATGGCGCCTGGATCGTCATCCTCGTCATTCCCCTCCTGGTCCTGGGATTCCTCACCATCCGGCGGCACTACGAGACGCTGGGGCGCCAGCTCTCCCTCGACGGCTTCTCGCCGCCCAAGCTCGGCCGGCATCCCGTGGTGGTCCTGGTGGCGGGCATCCACCGGGGGGTGGTCACGGCGCTCACCTACGCCAAGGCCATCTCGCCCAACGTGACGGCCATCACCGTGGATCTGGATCCCACGGCCACCTCGCGCCTGCGGATGCAGTGGAAGGAGTGGGCTCCTGACATCCCGTTGGTGGTCCTGGACTCTCCGTACCGGTCCATCCTGCTGCCCATCCTGCAGTACATCGACCAGATGGAGAAGCAGCGGGAGGGGGCCTACATGACCATCATCCTGCCCGAGTTCGTCCCCGCCAAGTGGTGGCAGCACCTGCTGCACAACCAGACAGCGCTCCTCATCAAAGGAGCGCTGCTCTTCCGTCGGGGCAAGGTGGCCATCAGCATCCCCTACCACCTCGAACAGTAGAGGCGCGGGGACGGCCCGCCCCCGGCCCGCAGGGGAACGGACCCTCGATGGGACGGGACCGCGACCGTTCTCAGGGGCTTCGGACAGGGCGAGCGCGACACTGTCCGGGGGGTCACTTCCGCCAAAATTCCGGCGCCAGCAGGACGATCACCGAGTACACCTCCAGCCGGCCCACCAGCATGCAGAAGGTCGCGATCCATTTGGCGGCGAGGGAGAAGTGGGCGTAGTTGTCCGCGGGGCCGACCGCACCCAGGCCCGGGCCGATGTTTCCCAGCGTGGCCGCCACGGCCGAGACGGCCGTGATGACGTCCTGACCCAGCCAGGCCAGGGCGAGGGAAGCCAGGATGAACACCGACAGGTACAGGACGAACATGGACTGGATGCCCTGGACCACCTCGGGCGGCACGATCTTCCCGTTGTACCAGACGTTGCGGACGGCTTTGGGGTGGACGATCCGGAAGAGCTGAGCGTACGCGATCTTCAGGAGGAGCCACACCCGCACGCACTTGACGGCCCCGCCTGTGGAGCCCGCGCAGCCCCCCACGAACATGAGGAACAGCAGGACGTAGTGAGCGTAGCTCGGCCACTTCGCGAAGTCCGCGGTCACGAAGCCCGTCGTGGTCGTGATGGAGACTACCGAGAACATGGCGTAACGCAGGGCCGACAAGAGGCCTGGGTAGACCCTGTTCAGGACCAGATTGGCGGTAACCGTGAGGATGAAGAATCCCACGAGGCCAGCGTAGAACTTGAACTCCTCGTCCCGGGCATAGACCGAGAAGTCCCCGCGCCGCATGGCGTGGTAGTGGAGGAGAAAGTTCGCCCCGGCGATGAACATGAAAACGGAGATCACCACGTCAACGTACGCACTGTCATACGCGCCGACGCTGGCGTTTCTGGGCGAGAAGCCGCCGGTCCCCATGGTGCCGAACATATGGGTCAGGGCATCGAAGAGCGACATGCCCCCGGCCAGGAGGAGGAGCACCTCGGCCGCCGAGATGATCGCGTACACGAGGTAGAGCCGCCTCGCCATCTCCCGCACCCGCGGCACCAGTTTGTCGGCCGTGGGGCCCGGCACCTCCGCCTTGTACAGCTGCATCCCCCCGGCGCCGAGCAGGGGCAGCACGGCCAGGGACAGCACGACGATTCCCATGCCGCCGATCCAGTGCGTGAGGTCCCGCCAGAAGAGGATCCCGGCGGGCTGGGCCTCGATATCGGCGAGCACGCTGGCCCCCGTCGTCGTGAGGCCGGACATGGCCTCGAAGTAGGCGTCGGTGTAGGTGGGGAACGTCCCGTACAGGTAGAAGGGCAGGGCGCCGAAGCCGGCCGCCAGGACCCAGCCCAGCGTCACGATCAGGATGCCCTCCTTGTGGCCGATCTCCTCCCCGCCCGGGTGCAGGCGGTACATGAGCAGGCCCGCCCCGGCCGTCAGGCCCGCGGTGAGGAGCAGGACCCGGATATCGTCGGCGCCGTAATACAGGGAGAACGGAATCGGGGTGAGCATAAAGGCCGCGAGGGCCACCAGGATCGCGCCCACCCGGCTGATGACGAGATCGAGGCGCAGCATGGAGGCTCCCCCGGGCCCTCAGGCGAAGAGCCGCTCGAGCTGGGCGATAGCCGGCGAGAGGGCGAAGACCACGACCCGGTCATCCGGATGCAGGATGGTGGCGCCCCTGGGGATGATGATCTCGTCCCGATGCACGACCGCCCCGATGATGACCCCCGGGGGGAGCCCGGCCTCCCGGATGGGCTTGCCGGCCAGGCGGGAGCCGGCCGGAACCACCATCTCCAGCGTCTCGGCATCCTCGCTCTCCGGGATCTCGAAGATCGAGACCACCCGGCCCTTCCGGACATACTTGAGGATGACGTTGGCCGTGCAGATCCGGGGGCTCACGGCGGCGTCAATGCCGAGGTGGGGGAGCAGGTGGAGCAGGTGCGGCCGCTTGATCAGGGCCACGACCTTCCTGGCCCCGTGCTCCTTGGCCAGCAGGGCGGCCAGGATGTTGGTGCCCTCATCGTCGGTCACCGCGGCGACCGCATCCGCGTCGGCAATTCCCTCTTCGATCAGCGACCGCATGTCGGTCCCGTCCCCCCTGAGGATCAGCGTCCGCGAGAGGAGCCGCGACAGCTCGTCGCACCGCTCGGGGTTCCGTTCCATGAGCCGCGTCTGGAAGTGCTCCCCCTCGAGCTGCCGGGCGATCCGGAGCCCCACCCGGCCGCCGCCGATGAGGAAGACCCGCTCCACGATACTCTCCTTCTTGCCCAGCAGCGTGAGGATGGGGTTGATGGCCTCCCGCTTGCTGATGAAGTACAGGTGATCCCCCGCCTGGACCAGGGTCTGGCCGTCCGGGATGAGGAGCTTGCCCTGCCGGTAGATGGCCACGATCAGAAAGGGGGTGGTGGCGTGGAAGGCCCGCAGCGCCCGCAACGGCCGATCCACGATGGGGGCGCCCTCGGCGATTTGCAGGCCGAGCATCAGGACCCGGCCCTCGGCGAATTTGCCCACCTCGGCCGCGGCCGGCGTCTTGATCAGGGTGAGGATCTCGTCGGCGACGACGATGTTGGGATTGATCAGAAAGTCAATGCCCAGGCGCCGGCCGTGATCCACGAAGGGGTTCTCGCTGAAATCGGGATCCCGCACCCGCGCGATCCGGCGGGCGACGCCGTACTCCTTGGCCAGGATGCAGGCCGAGATATTCACCTCGTCAATGTCGGCCACGGCGATGATCAAATCGGCCTCCCGGACCCCCGCCTCCTCCAGGGCCTTCGGGGAGGAGCCGTTGCCCTCCACCGTCATCACGTCGAGCTGCTCCGCGGCCCGCTCCCTGGCCGCGCGGTCGCGCTCGATGATGACGATATCGTGCCCCTCGCGGCTGAGCCGCTCCGCGATATGGAACCCCACCTCGCCCGCCCCGATGATGATCGTCTTCATGTGCGGCCCCCTGTGACGCCATCCGCTGCCGCCTGCACCTGCATCCGGGCAGTGGTACCGTCACGCTCCGCCTGGGGGCGGAGACGGATGCCACCTCGGCAGCCGGGGGCACTTTAGATCAAGTCTGTTCCGCATCTCAAGGGCAATCGCAACTTTCCACGGCCACGGGACATGGCTCCGGGCGGGGCGGGTTCGCCGACGGGAGGACTCCTCCGCCCGTCCCCCCGCGCCGTCATCCGGGCCTCGGCTCATGCACCCGAGGCAGCCGGTCCCGAGATGCTGGGTTAGGCGGCTCTGGCCACCCCAGCATGTTGGGGTCCGTTGCCTGAAATACGGAGGCCGATCCGGGCTTGACGATGGCTCCGATACTGGACTAGATTAGTGTCGGATGCGTTGTCTGGATCGAACCGGGGGTGTTGCCGCCCCCAGCAGCGTTCCAGGGGGCGATCTGCTTTCCGACTGGACGGCGCAACGACGCTGGAACAAACGGCGGGGAGTGCGGGGCAGCCCCCCCGACCATGGACGGGCGGCTGTCGGGCCGTCCGCACTCCCGCATGGACGGGAAAGGGGGAGGACGATGACCGAGTATGCACGACCGGAAGTGCTGGTGACGACCCAGTGGGTCGCCGACCATTTGAAGGATCCGAAGGTCCGGGTGATCGAGGTCTCGGTGGACCAGACGGCGTTCGATCAAGGGCACATCCCGGGGGCAGTGGCCCTGAACTGGTTCCACGACCTGGAGGAGCGGCCGCATCGCGACATCGCCAGCCGGGCCACCGTCGAGAGGCTGCTCGGGGCCGCCGGGGTCAGCCCGGAGACGACCATCGTCCTGTACGGGGACAACAACAACTGGTTTGCGACCTACGCCTACTGGCTCTTCAGGCTGTACGGGCACCGGGACATCCGGGTGATGAACGGCGGGCGGAAGAAATGGATGGACGAGGGCCGGCCCATGACCAAGGAGATCACGACGTACCCCAGCGTCCAGTACCGCGCGCAGGAGCCCAATGCGGCCATCCGGGCGCTGCGGGACCAGGTGTTGCAAAGCCTGCGTCAGCCCGGCAAGGGACTGGTGGATGTCCGCTCGCCGCGCGAGTTCAGCGGGGAGCTTCTGGCGCCCGAGAATCTCCCCCAGGAGGGGGCTCAGCGGGGCGGGCACATCCCCGGGGCGGCGAATATCCCGTGGGGCGAGGCCGTGCGGCCGGACGGCACCTTCAAGTCGGCGGATGAGCTGAAGGCGCTGTACCAGTCCCGGGGGATCACGCCCGAGAAGGAGATCATCGCCTACTGCCGGATCGGCGAGCGCTCGGCCCACACGTGGTTCGTCCTGACGGAGCTGCTGGGTTACCCGAGGGTCCGCAACTACGACGGCTCCTGGACCGAGTGGGGGTCGCTGGTGGGGGTCCCGATCGAGACGTAGGCCCACCGCCTCCGAGGAAGGGCCCGGCGTCGGCCGGGACGGGAGCCACCCATGAGCCTGCCTGCCCTGCGCGAAGGCGAGCGACTGGTCCGCGTCCACCGGTTCCGGTTCACCGGGGGGCGCGGCTGCGCCCTGGGGACCACCGACATCGTCGTCGAGGAGGATCTGGGGCCCGTGGCCGATCCGGCGGCCCGCTGCCAGGCGCGCCCGGATCATCCGACGCGGGTGCCGCGGCCGCACCTGTCCGTGAGCGGCGAGACGGTCGAGGCCGCCCTGGCGGCCTGCATCGAGAAGCTGCGGGGCGGTAGCGTGGCCGACCTGTTCTTCCCGCAGGCCTGAGGCGAGGCGGATGGAGGTACGGCGTGCACTACCGGCAGTTCCTCTCCTCCAAGAGCGGCTGCGCCTCCTACCTCCTGGGGTGCGGTCGCGCGAATGAGGCGGCCGTCATTGACCCCGTGGGTCCCCTGGAGCCCTTTCTCCAGGAGGCGGAGGAGGCCGGCTGTCGGATCACCCACGTCATCGAGACCCACGCCCACGCCGACCATCGGTCGAGCGCGCGGACCCTGGCCGAGGCGACGGGGGCCGACCTGTATCTGTACCGGGGAACGCCGGCCCGCTTTCCCTTCACGCCTCTGGAGGACGGGCAGGGGCTGGACGTGGGCAGCGTGCACCTGCGCGTCCTGCACACGCCGGGGCACACGCCCGACAGCGTGAGCCTGGTGGTCGAGGACCGGGCCCGCGTGTCGGAGCCCTGGTTCGTCCTCACGGGGGACACTCTGATGGTGGGGGACGTGGGGCGGCCGGACCTCGCCTTGGACGAGGGGGTTTCCCCGCTCGAACAGGCGCGAATCCTGCCCGCCAGCCTGTTCGAGAAGCTCCTGCCCCTGGGGGACGCCCTGGAGGTTCACCCGGCCCACTACGGCTCCTCGCCCTGTGGCGGCCAGAACATGAGCCGCAAGCCGTTCAGCACCATCGGGTACGAGCGCCGGTTCAACCTGGCGCTGCAGCTCCCGGGCCCCGAGGCCTTCGGCCGGTTCGTCCTGTCCACGCTGCGGCCGCAGCCCGAGGATTTCCGCCGGATCAAGAGGGACAACCTGGGGTGGGCCTGAGGGGCCGGACACCACCCCAGTGGCGTGCGATCACGACTCGCGAAAGGGGGTGTTCATGACGAATCAGGAGATCCAGCAGGCCGTCGGGAAGCGGGTCCGTCTGGACCTCGCGCCTCAGGCCATCGGGGGTCCGACCCGGACCGGGCGGATCATCGGAACCCTGGATGCGGCCGACGGGCTGGTGGTGACCTTCGAGCCGGAGGAGACGCCGGGACGCCAGGTGACCTATCACGCCCACTACATCCGGGCCATCCATCCCGCCTGAGGGACAGCCGGTCCCCACTCCCAATCCTCGGGCAAGACATCCGGACCGGTCCCCGCCCGTGGGCAAGTGGTGTATACTGGCCTTGCCATGAGACTCGACGGCGTCATCTTCGACCTGGACGGGACGCTGGGCGACACGCTCCCCGTCTGCTGTGCGGCCTTCCGGCGCGCCCTGCAGGGATTTTCCCGGCGCCACTACACCGACGAGGAGATCGTGGCCCTCTTCGGACCGAGCGAGGAGGGGATCCTCCGGCGGATCGTCCCGGACCAGTGGCAAGCCTGCCTGACGGCCTATCTGGCGGCCTACGAGGAAGAGTCCGCGAAAAGCGCCAAACTGTTTCCCGGCATCGAGACGGCCCTGCAGCTGCTCAAGCGGCGCGGCCTTGCGCTGGCCATCGCCACGGGGAAGGGCGCCCAGAGCGCCGCCATCTCCATGAGGGATCTCCGGCTGGCGGACTATTTTGACGTCGTGGAAACCGGCTCGCCGGAGGGCGGCGTGAAGCCGCAGGCCATCCGGAGAATCCTGACGCGATGGGCTGCCCTGCCCCATCAGGTGGCCTACGTGGGCGACGCGCCCGCGGACATCGAGGCTGCGCGAGAAGCCGGGGTCATCCCCCTGGGGGCGGCCTGGGCGGAGGGCGTGCGCGCCGAGGCGCTGCAGGCCCACTCGCCCCTGGAAACGTTCCGCAGCGTCGCCGGCTTCACCGCCTGGATCGAGACCTGCGTGGAGCCGCGCCGGTTCTAGGGGGCGTGATGATGCTCGGGGCCGGGATGCTCGTGCGCGTGGACGTGCCACACATCCCCGTGGGCGTGGCGGTGGGCGTGGACGAGATTGGCGGCGAGGAGGATCCGGTGGTCGGCAAGGATCTCCTCGGGTGGGCCGGAGGCGAGGATGCGCCGGTCCTCGCCCAGTACCAGGACCCGCGTGGCGATCTCCGCCACCGCGTGCAGGTCGTTGGTCGCGGTGATCACCGTCCGCCCCCGCGCCTGCGCCGCCAGGATCAGCTCGACGAGGCTTCGGCCGCTGCGGGGATCCAATCCGGCCGTGGGCTCGTCCAGCAGGAGGATTTGCGGCTCCATCACCATGATGGAGGCGAGGGCCACCTTCTTCTTCTCGCCGCCGGAGAGGGCGAAGGGGGGGCGCCCCGCCAGGCCGCCTAGGCCGAAGGCCCGCATGGACCCGGCGACCTCCCGCCGCACCGCCTCGGGAGGATCGTTCATCTGGAGGGGGCCGAAGGCGATCTCGTCCTCCACCGTGGGGTTGAAGAGCTGGGCGTCGGGGTTCTGGAACAGGATGCCGACCGCCTTGCGGAAGAACATCCCGAAGGGATCGTGGGCGAGCAGCGGTTCGGTGATTTCCCGTCCAAAGGCGCGGTAGGTTCCCCGCTGCGGGAAGATCAGGCCCCCCAGCAGCTTGAGCAGCGTCGTCTTGCCGCTGCCGTTGGCGCCCAGGACGGCCAGGCGCTCGCCGGCCGAGACGGCGAAGGAGACGCCCGACAGGGCGGGGATGTCCCCTGCGTAGGCGAAGTGGACGTCATCCAGCTCAAGCAGCGGCATCCTGGATCCTCGGCCGCGGAGCGGTGGGCCCCTCACAGCGCGTGCGCGGCGGCGCAGAGAACGAGGACGGCGCCCAGGAATCCCCGGTCCACCGCCCGGAAGGGCGCGCCCGGGGGGAACCGTGCCTCCCCCCGGAAACCTCGGGCCGTCATCGCGTCGTCGACCTCTTCCATCAGGTGGAGGCCGCGATCCCAGGCGGCAGCGAGGCGGGAGCCGATCCATGCCTGCTCGGAGGCCAGCGGGACGCGGCAGACGGAGCGGCTTTTCTTGCCCAGGTGCGTCTCTTCCGCCTGGCGGTGGAAGGCATGCAGGTAACGAACGGTCATCCCCGCCACCTGCACGAACATCGGCGGCAGGCGAAGGAACCGCAGGGCGCGCAGCAGCTCCACCCATCGCGTGGAAAGGGTCAGCCAGAGGACGGCGGTCACGGAGGAGGCGACGCGGAGCAGAAACGTGGCGGCCGTGAGCAGCCCCTCGCGGCTCACACCGATCACGGGGGGAAGGCCGTACGGGCCATGCCGCCACTGCTGCCCCGGCGAGAGCAGGGGGAGGACCACCTGCCCGCCCGCGAAGACGTTCAGGGTGGCCGGCGCCGCCATCAGCACGGAGAAGACAAGCGCCAGGAGGAGGCCGGCTCCCAGCACCTCCCTGGCCCGGATGCGGGAGAGGGCGATGGCAACGAGGGGCAGGGCCGCATGGGCCAGGAGGGCGGGGAGAGAGCGTGGCAGGCTGACGCTGATCAGGAAAAATAGCGCAGCCAGCAGCCGCGCTCTCGGGTCGATCCCCTGGAGCAGGGAGGGCCGGCCGGCCGTCTCCTCGCGCAGGAGCGAGCGCGAGAAGAAGCCGGCAATCCGCCGGAGCGTCTTGTCGGCGTGATGCCGGCCGACCGGCCTGAGGCCGCGGCGCCTGGCCAGCTCGAAAAACTGTTGCTCCCGAGCGGTCCCGTTCATGCGCGGGGCTTTCCCCGGCTGGCCGTCAACCATCGGGCGAGCAAGTATCCGCCCAGGCCACAGCCCGCGATTCCGACGAGCGCCGAGAAGATGTAGGAGAGGCTCAGGTGGCTGAGCGGCGCCTGCTCCTGGCCTGGCAGGGCGTAATCGGGGATCGGAGCCTTCCAGAGATCCGCGTGCTTCTCCATCCCGGCGGGGGCGTATCCGACCAACTGCCTGATCTCATCCACCCCCCATTCGCCCCACGCCGATCCCGCGCGCATGATCTCGGGAAGGTACAGACCGGCCGGGGAGAGGAGGGCCATGATGATCAGGGCCGCCCAGAGGGTCCGGAACTCTTTCATCGCCGCGCCTCCTCGGCGGCCTCCTGGAAGACCCAGGCGGACCGCGACCGCTGGAGGAAGTGGACCACCAGACCTGTCATCAGGGCCTCGACGGCGCCGGCCAGCGTCGCGTGTCCGAGCAGCATGGCCGGGACCGCCACCGAGAGGGGATAGGGGGCGTACAGCGCCCGGCCGTCGGCCCCCGTGTGCAGGAGGGGCTGGATCCCGAACATCAGGGCCGTGGTCAAGGCGGCGGCGTTGAGCCCGACCCATCCCCCGATGCCGGCCGCCACGGCCTGCCCTCTCTCCGAGGGGAGCAGCCGGGACAAGAGGCTGTACACGGCGTACCCCGTGAAGGGCATGATGAAGGCGATATTGAGGCAGTTGGCGCCGATGGCGGTGATCCCCCCGTCCCCGAAGAGGAGGGCCTGGATGACGAGGGCGATGGTGATGGAGAGCATCGCCCCCCAGGGCCCGACCGCGATGGCGATCAGGACGCCGCCCACGGCGTGTCCCGTCGTCCCGCCGGGCAGGGGGACGTTGAACATCATCACCAGGAAGGTGAAGGCGGATGCGACGGCCAGCAGGGGCACCCGCCGGCTCGCCAGCCGTTCCCGGAGGCGCCGGGCCGCCATCGCCCAGAGCGGGACGCAGGCCGCGTAGGCGGTGAGATAGGTCGGGGGTCCGAGGTATCCGTCGGGGATGTGCATTGGCTCTCCTCCCGCCTGCGGCCGCGCCGGCCGGCAGGGCTCCCGATGTTACGGAACGTGCATTCGTGCTACCGCTGATCCGGAAAAAAGCCCACCCGGGCTACCCCAGGACGCGGCCCTCGGCCGTGGCGGAAAATGTGCCGTGCTTGACGCCCCGGGTGCCGATGAGCCGATCGGCGATCGCCTTCAGCTCTTTGGCCTTGCCGCGCAGCACCAGGACCTCCAGGCAGTGGTGCGGGTCCAGGTGGACATGCAGCGCGGAGACGATGGCCTTGTAGTGGGCATGCTGGAGGTCCGTGAGCTTGTCGGAGAGGTCCCGGACATCGTGGTTGTACACCAGGGTCAGCGTTCCCACGACCTGGTCGGTCCCCAGCTCCCATTGCTCGCGCACGAGGCGGTCGCGGATCAGGTCCCGGATGGCCTCGGAGCGGTTGGTGTAGCCCTTCCGCGCGATGACCTTGTCGAACTGCGCCAGCAGCTTGGCGTCGAGGGATACCCCGAATCGGGTCACACCGGACACGGCCTGACCTCCCCCGTACGTTTTGATAGCACAAAAGTTATTTCTGTGCCATCGGTTTTTTGATCGGGTGCGCGGTCCAGGCCATCCGGGCGCTGGCCCTGTCCCGGGACTCGTGAGGCGTTGCTTCCACGTCCGCCTTGGTGTACAAGGGCAGTCGTTCTTGACCCGAAATTCCGCACCCCCGCCTCCGGCGGGGCACAAAGACAGCCAGGGGGATCGGCGAGGGCGATGCGGCGCGCGGACGGGATGTGGCTCGGGGCCCTGTGCGCCTGCGAGATGGCCACGATGCTGGTCTTTCTCAACTACACCGCCATTCTGCCCATCCTGCAGGCCGAGTGGGGGATGCGGCACGGCGAGGCGGGCCTCATCTTCTCCGCCTACCAGGCCTGTTATCTTCTGGCCGTCCTCGTCCTGGCGAGCCTCACCGATCGGATGGACACTCGCACCATCTATCTCGCGTCGGCCGTATGGGCGGGCCTCACCAGCCTGGCCTTCCCGTTTCTCGCCCAGGGTTTTCGCTCCGCGGCCATCCTGCGGGCCCTCGCCGGGATCGGTCTCGCCGGGACCTACGTCCCCGGCATGCGGCTGGTGGCGCAGCGGTTCGGGGCCGAGCGGCGGGGTCTCGCCATCGCCTGCTACGCCAGCGCCTTCGGTTTGGGGTCGGCGGCATCGCTCGTCCTCACGGGCTACGTCACCCGGGCCGGCGGCTGGCGCCTCGCCATGGGGATCACCGCCCTGGGGCCGCTCCTCGCCGCCGGGCTCGCCGCCGCGATCCTCGCGCCGGCGCCCCCCCCGCCGCCTCAGGAGCGGCCGCGCCTGCTGGATAAGCGGGTCTTCAGGAACCGGCCGGCCCTCTGGATGATCGCGGGCTACTCGGCCCACAACTGGGAGCTGTTCGGGATGCGGGCCTGGCTGCCGCCCTTCCTGGCGGCGGCATTCGTCCGCCGCGGTGCCGGTCTGGTTGAGGCGAGCAGCCTCGCGGCCACACTGGCGTCAGGGATCCTTCTGGTGGGGGCGGCCTCCAACATTGCGGGCGGCTGGGCCTCGGATCGCTGGGGGCGTCTGCGGGTCATCGTGCTGTCGCAGCTTGTCAGCGCTGCCTGCTCGCTCACCATCGGCTGGCTGTTTGCCTCCCCGCTCTGGACGATCCTCCTGGTTGCCGCGGCCTACGGCATCTTCGTGACCTCGGAATCCGGCACCCTCTCCACGGGCGTCACCGAGCTGGCCGAGCCGTCGGCGCTGGGCGCGACGCTGGCCGTCCAGTCCTGCCTCGGGTTTCTGGCGGCCGCACTGGCGCCGGCCGTATTCGGCTTCGTCCTCGACCGCCTTCAGTCCGCGGCGGGCGGGACGGCGGCCTCGCCCTGGCAGTGGGGGCCGGCGTTCGGCGTCCTCGCCCTCGGGGTCCTCATGGGGCCGCTCAGCATGCTCGCCCTGCGCCGCGCCCGGTCTGCCGCCCGGGCCTCCGTCGGGGACCGCCCGTGAGTCAACCACAGATTTCGCAGATGGCACCGATTCCCTCAACCCCCCTCCCACCCCTCCCCCGCACCCGGCCGAAGGCGGGGTACCCTGGGGGAGGGCCGGGGTGGGGGTGAATCTGCGTCATCCGCGGAATCTGCGGATTCTTGACGGGGTCGCTCTCAGGTCTTGGACTGTAGGCCTCAGGCGGGGGTGAGAGCCTTCTCGAGGTCCAGGCTCATGCGGCGGCTGTAGCGCTCGATCTCGCGGAAGTAATCCAGCATGGCCAGGAACAGGGACGAGGCCCGGGCCACGCAGGTGCCCCGGAGCAGACGCTCCTGGTGGCCCAGCGCGGCCTGATCGCTGAAGATCTGGAACTGGTGCCCGTCCTCGCGGATGAGCGCAAGGCCGGCCCGGTCGCCGGACCGGATTACGGCCGCAAGCCTGTCCACCAGGGCCACGGCGCGGTTGAAGAGCCCCATGACCTCCGCCATGGCCGGCTCGCTGAATGGAATCCCTTCCCGATGGATGGTCTGGGTGCACCGGGCCAGGGCCTCCACCGAATCCCCGATGCGCTCCAGCGCGGCGGGCAGGAAGGCAAGGTGCTCGGCCGTCCCCAGGGACCAGGGGTACTCCCGAAGCTGCATGGCGACCTGGTCGGTGAGCCGCTTCTCGCGCAGGTGCAGCTCGCGGCCGAGCGCACTGACCCGGTCCAGGGCCGGCGGCGCAGGCTGCAGGAAGGCGTCGCGCGTGAGCCGCAGCATCTCGCTCGCCTGCGTGCACATCTCCAGCACGGCATCCCGGAGCGCCTCCGGCGTCAGTCGCGGCAGCGGCATGGTCATGATTCGCCCTCGGCCTGAGCGTCCTTCCCGCGGGGCCTGCCCCCATATTTAATCTAGTACGACACCCCCCACCGCCACAAGGGCAAAGCCAATCCCCTGTTGCCGGCTGAAGGGGACGTGAAGGGGACGTTGCATTATTTGTATAATTTATCCCGGGGTATCACGGGACCACCGCTCCGGTCTACCTGTGGCCCTTGCGCCGCGAGGGAAGCGGAGGTCCATTCAACTTATAATGCAACGTCCCCTTCTGTCACTCGCAGGGCGCGACCGCCGTCTGGATCACCTCGTGCACCTCGAAGACGTTGGGGCCGGCGAACATCTCCTCGGGCGGGCGCTCCGTGTGGGCGCGGCGGAAGTCCTGGCTCTCGGTCCAGGCCACGAAGGCCTGCTCGTTCTCCCAGTAGGTCAGGACCACGTAGTAGTCCGATCCTCCCATCCGGCCCCCGAGCATCGTCACCGACGTGGGCCGGAGGATCTCCAGGCGGATGAATCCCGGATGGTTTTCGACCAGGCCCGCCCGACCCCGAAATCGCTCCTCAAAGGCCGCCTCGTGGCCCTTGGCCACCGGGATCCGATTGGACACGAGGATCATTCTCGACCCCTCGGCGAGAACGCTAGACCGCTGGCAGGCTAGAAGGCTGAAAGGCCGGAGCGGCTTGAGCCTTCCAGCTTTCCAGCATGCAAGCTTGCCAGCGGGTTGTCAGTTGCCGGCGACGGTCATGCGGGCGATCTTGAGCGTCGGGGCCACGACGGAGCCCCGCCATGCGAGGTCGTTGCCGATCATCTCGATGTCGCGCAACATGTCCCGGAGATTGCCGGCGATGGTGATCTCTTCCACCGGATAGGCCAGCTCGCCGTTCTCGATCCAGATCCCCGCGGCGCCCCGGGAGTAATCCCCGGTCACTAGGTTCACGCCGAAACCGATCAGCTCGGTCACGTAGAGGCCGCGATCCACCGAGCGGATGATCTGCTCGGGCGAGCTGCGGCCCGGGACGATGTAGCAGTTGGTGGGGGCCACGCCGGGAGGCTGGCCCAGGGAGCGCGAGGCGTTCCCGGTGGAGGGCAAGCCCAGCTTCCGCCCCGTGTAGGTATCCAGCAGGTAGCTCGTCAAGACGCCGTTCTCGATCACCACGGTCCGCCGTGTGGGCAGGCCCTCGCCATCGAAGGGGCGGGAGCCGAGCTTTCCCGGCAAGCGGCCGTCATCCACCACGGTGAGATCCGTGGCGGCCACCCGGTCCCCCAGCCTGCCCGTGAGGAAAGAGGCGCTGCGGTAGATGGCGGAACCCGAAACGGCGCCGCAGAGGGTGCGCAGCAGGCTCGCCGCCGTCTCCGGGTCGAAGACCACGGGGACCTGCTGGGTGGGGACCTTCTGCGCGCCCAGGCGGCGGAGGGCGCGCGCCGCGGCCGTGCGGCCGATCGCCTCGGGGGATTCGAGGTCCCGCAGCCGGCGCTGGGCCGAGTACCAGCCATCCCGCTGCATGCCGCCGTTCTCCGCGGCAATCGAGGCGACGGACAGGACGACGGAGGAACTCCGGTACTCCCCCGCGAATCCGTGGCTGTTGGCGAACAGGATGCGGGCGTCCTGGTGGCTGTACTCGCCCCCCTCGGAGTTGGTGATCCTGGCGTCGAAATCCAGGGCCGCCGATTCCGCCGCCGTGGCCAGCGCAATCCGCTCCTGGATCGGGAGGTCGCCTGCCTCGGGGTCCCACAGCGCCAGGTCCGGGACCTCGGCGCTGAAGCCTTCCGGATCCGGCAGGCCGCCGCACGGGTCCTCGGCGGTGGCCTGCGCCATGGCCGCCGTGTCCTCCAGCAGCCGCTGCAGGGATTCCGGCGAGAAGTCCGACGTCGCCGTGGTTGCCGATCGCCGGCCGAAGCAGAGGCGGAGGCCCAGCCGCTTCTGCTTCGCGCTCTGCAGCGTGTCCACGGCCCGCAGGCGGACCTGGACCGAAAACGCCTCGTCCTCGATGACGATGACCTCGGCGCCGCTGGCGCCCCGGGCCGCGGCCCGCTTTAGCAGATCCTGCGCCAATTCGCGATAGTCCATTCCTGCGTCCTTGCTGGAAAGCTGGAACACCGGAAGGCTAGAACGCTCGGAATCTAAGCCGTCTCGCCTCTCTCGGCTCCCGTGCCTTCGAGCTTCCTGGCCTTCCCGCCCTCTAGCCCTGGGTGCCGCCGACGGTCAACCCGTTGATCAGGATGGTGGGCAATCCGACGCCCACCGGCACCGACTGGCCGTCCTTCCCGCAGGTGCCGATCCCCTCGTCCAGCGAGAGGTCGCTGCCCACCATGGTCACCCGCGTGAGGGCATCCGGGCCATGGCCGATCAGGGTCGCCCCCTTGACCGGCCGGCCGATCTTCCCGTCCTCGATCAGATAGGCTTCGCTGGCCGAGAAGACGAACTTGCCGTTGGTGATGTCCACCTGCCCGCCGCCGAAGGCCACGGCGTACAGCCCGCGCTTCACCGACCGGATGATCTCCTCGGGAGGGGTGCTGCCCGCCAGCATGAAGGTGTTGGTCATCCGGGGCATCGGGTGATGGGCGTAGCTTTCCCTCCGCCCGTTGCCGGTGGAGGCCATTCCCATCAACCGGGCGTTCAGCCGATCCTGGAGATAGCCTTTGAGGATCCCGTTCTCGATGAGGACGGTGCGCTGGGTCGGCGTCCCCTCGTCGTCCACGTTGAGGGAGCCCCGCCGGGCCGGAATCGTCCCGTCGTCCACCACCGTGCAGAGCGGCGAGGCGACCCGTTCGCCGATGCGGCCGGTGAAGGCCGAGGTGCCCTTGCGGTTGAAGTCGCCCTCCAGGCCGTGTCCCACCGCCTCGTGGAGGAGGATGCCGGGCCAGCCGGGGCCGAGGACCACGTCCATCCAGCCGGCCGGCGCCTCGTCCGCCTCCAGGTTGAGGATGGCCTGCCGGGCCGCCTCGCGGGCGAAGCGGGCGAAGCGCTCGCCCTCCAGGAAGAAGCCGTACTCGGCGCGCCCGCCGCCGCCGAAAGTGCCCATCTGGCGCCCGCGGTCCCCGCGCCGCCGATCCTCGGCGATGCAGGTGACCTGGAGGCGGTGGAGGGGTCGGACATCGCCCACGATCCATCCCTCGGAGGTGGCGACCAGAATCATCTTCTGCTCGCTGCAGAGGGTGGCCATCACCTTGGAGATGCGGGGGTCGTAGGCCCGGGCGATCCGGTCAATCCGCTGCAGCAGCTCGATCTTCACCGGGAGGGGGACATCGGTCGGCGGGACCTCGACGGGGTAGAGGTTCCGGGGGGGCACCCGCGACTCCCGGACGGCGACGGCGTCCGACCGGCCGGATTCGGCCGCGATGTAGCGGGCCCGCTGCGCCGCGATCCGCAGGTTCTCGACCGTGATCTCGTCCGAATAGGCGAATCCGGTTTTCTCCTCGGCCGTGGCCCGGACGCCGACGCCCTGGCTCACGCTCCGGGCCGCCTTCTTGACGATCCCCTCCTCCAGACCGATCTCTTCGTTCACCCGGTACTCGAAGTACAGATCGGCGTAGTCGATGCGCGCGCCCAGGGCAAGGCCGAGCGTGCGCTCCAGCGCCGACGCCGTCAGTCCGAACTTCTCCAGGAAGAACTTTTCCGGCCGGGTGATCTGCTCGTGCATCCTCGACTCGACTTGCCCCCTCACGCCTTCCGCCTCCCGCCTCACGGAATCATCAGTGAATCGTCCGCATCCTCTTGGTCATGTAGTCCATGAGCAGGTACCGTCCCAGCGTCATGGGCGTGGTGAAGTAGGCCTTGCCCCGGCACATCTCGCTGACCTTCTGGACGAAGGCCACCAGGTCGTAGTCCCTCGCCAGCATGAAGGTATTGACCAGGATGTCCGAGCGGCGGCACTCCGCCACCTCCTTCAGCGTCTCCTTCAGGATCCAGGGATCCAGCCCCATGGGATTCTTGTAGATCCGCCCGTCCGGCAGGGTGATCGCCGACGGCTTGCCGTCGGTGATCATGATGATCTGCCGCATGTCCTTGCGCTGCCGGCTGAGGATCCGGCGGGCCAGGCGCAGACCCTCCTGGGTGTTGGTGTGGTAGGGACCGACCGTGACGCGCGCGAGCTGGCCGACCGGCACCTCTTCCGCGCGGTCGTGGAACAGGACGATGTTGAGGCTGTCGCCGGGATACTGGGTCCGGATGAGGTGGGTCAGGGCCAGCGCCACGCGCTTGGCCGGGGTGAACCGGTCCTCGCCGTAGAGGATCATGCTGTGGCTGCAGTCCAGCATGAGCACGGTGGCGCAGGAGCTCTGGTACTCCGACTGGTGCACCAGGAGGTCGTCGTACTCCAGGGGGAGCGGACTCTTCAGGCCCTCGCGCCGGATGGCGTGAAGCAGCGTGCCGGGGATATCCAGGTTCAGGCTGTCCCCGAACTCGTACCGCTTGGGGGTCTCGGAGGCCTCGACGCCGGTGGAGAGTGCCTGGGTGTCGTGGCGGCCGACGCTGCTTCTCCCGAGCGAGGCCAGCAGATCCCGCAGGGTGCGGTAGCCCAGGAAGTCCACGGCCTTGTCGGTCAGCTCGAACCTGGCCTGGACATTCTCGGGGCCCCTCCCCCCCATGCAGCCGCGCGGATCGCGCTCCAGCCGGCCGAAGTCCTCACCCGGCAGGGTGAGGTAACCCTCCTGGAGCATCCGCTCGAGAAGCGCCTTGAGGATCTGGCCGAGCTGCTTGGTGGCCTCGGTCTCTTTCCCCTCCATCCAGTCTTCCACGTCCTCGTAGCGGATCTGGCCGCCACTCACCAGGGCCTCCAGGATGGCCCGGTACAGCTCCTGGAGATTGCGGTCCGAGCGCATGTCGTCGAAATACTCGTCCAGGTCGCGGTTGTGAAAGCCGCTCTGGAGGAGGTAGTCGGCCAGCTCGCCCAGCAGGTCCTCCAGGCTCAGGCTGTCCCACCACTGCCCCGTGTACCGGCTGTATCGGGTGACCCGCATCTCGGCTCTCGCCTCTCGGCCCTGCTCTGCTAGTTGTAGCTTCTCCGCCTGCCCGAGGGCGGTGCGGGGATCTCCTCCCGCTTCCGCTCGACCTTGGGCGTGCCGACGTAGCCGCGCTGCTCCGTCCGGTCGATCTTCTGCTGGACGTGCAGACCCTCGAGGATGAACTCGCCGGCCGAGACGATGAGGCCCGGCTCCGCCTTCTCCGGGACGCCCAGGAGGGCCGTGATCTCGACCAGGCCGGGCACCTGCTGGAGGAAGCGCAACGCCTCGGCGGCGGGCGTGGTGTCGGCGATCTTCACCGCCCCCCCGGCATCGAACCACGCCACCGTCTCCTGGACGGGGGCCCCGGCCAGGCGGGCGCTGTAGACGCGGTTCACCGCCTCCTTGATCAGCGAGCGGGCGACGGCCTCGCCGCCCTTCAGCTCGCCCTCGTACTCCAGCTCGAGCTTGCCGGTGATGGAGGGCATGGCCGCGTACACGTCGCAGGGGCGCGGGACGACGGTCGCCTCGCGGCTCACGACGGCCCGGCGCTCGGCGCTGCTCACCACGTTCTCCAGGCACGAGATGGGCAGCCGCTGGCTGACGCCCGAGCGCCGGTCAATGTGCTTGCTCTCCCGGGCGGCGAAGGCGATCTGCTCGACGATCTCCTTGATGAAGTCCGGGATGACCAGCCGGCCGTCGGGGTGCCGGCGGAGCCAGGCCTCCTGCTCGGTGATGGCGATGCCGTGGGCGAGATCGAGCGGATAGTGGGTGCGGATCTCGGAGCCGATCCGGTCCTTGAGCGGGGTGATGATCTTGCCCCGGGCCGTGTAGTCCTCGGGGTTGGCCGAGAAGATCAGGGCCACATCCAGCTTCAGCCGGACGGGGTAGCCTTTGATCTGGACGTCCCCCTCCTGCATGATGTTGAAGAGGCCCACCTGGATCTTCCCGGCCAGATCGGGCAGCTCGTTGACGGCGAAGATGCCCCGGTTGGCGCGCGGGAGCAGGCCGTAGTGGATGGTCAGCTCATTGGCGAGGTCCAGACCGCGCCGCGCCGCCCGGATGGGGTCCACATCGCCGATGATGTCGGCGATGGTGACGTCCGGGGTGGCCAGCTTTTCCACGTAGCGCATCTCGCGGGGCAGCCAGGCGATGGGCGTGCCGTCGCCCATCGCCGCCAGCAGCTCCGTGCAGGCCCGGCAGAGCGGGGCGTAGGGATTGTCGTTGATCTCGCAGCCCGCGAGCATGGGGATCTCCTCGTCCAGGAGATCCACGAGGCTTCGCAGGATCCGGCTCTTGGCCTGGCCGCGGAGCCCCAGGAGCACCATGTGGTGCCGGGACAGGATCGCATTGACGAGGTGCGGGACCACCGTGTCCTCGTATCCGATGATGCCCTGGAAAAGAGGCTCCCGGCGTTCCAGCTTCGCCAGGAGGTTCTCGCGCATCTCGTCCCGCACCGAGCGGGCGCCGATCCGCTCCCGGCTCCAGCGGCTGTGACGGAGCTCTCCCAGCACTTCCGGTCGTTTCTCCGATTTCCCCTTGGCCATGCGCCTTCCCCTTCCCAAAGACGCCGAGAGCCCTCGGGACCTCTCGAGGGCCGCTCGCGGGATTCAGCAGGATGCTGTAGAAGGTGCGGGTCGAGTCTAGGAGGCGTAGGGGGGAATGTCAAAGCGTTTCCGCCTTGATTTTTCTGCCCGACAGGGTTAGCTTCGGGCTCTTCGGAACGGCGGCGCTGGCCATTGAGCCGGGGACGGCGATGATGACGGCCTGCGGAGACGCACGGGACCTCGGATGTCTTCCTGCCCGGTCGCGCCGGCCGCACGCGCACCTGGCCCTGCGGGCTCTCCTGCTGCTTGCCCTCGCCGCGAGTGCACTCTCCGCCTGGGCCGGCGACGCCGGCGCACCGCAGCTCCAGAGGTGGTACCAGGAGCTGCGCGATATCTCCCAGCGCAGCCCCTTTGGCGTTCCCCTGCACATGCAGTCGGAGGAGCGCAACGATCAGGTCTCTGCGGAGGTGCACGCCATCCTCGAGCACCCCTTCGACACGGTCAAGACGGCCCTGGGCTCCCCCGCCTCCTGGTGTGAGATCGCCCCGCTCAACGTGACGGTGAAGGCGTGCACGTACCAGGCGCAGGGGCAGGAGAGCCTCCTCACGCTCTACATCGGGCGCAAGTTCTACCAGCGGCCCCAGGAGGCGGCGTCGCAACCCTACCAGTTCATGGTGCAGGTGGGAGAGGGCGGGACCCTGTCGGTGGTCCTCAGCGCCTTCAAGGGTCTGTTCGGGACCACGGCGAACCGGTTCCGGTTGGAGGCCGCAGGCGTACAAGGGCGGACCGTGATCGCCATGCACACATCCTACATCCAGGGGGCCGCCGCCAAGCTGGCGACCGCCGTCTATCTGGCCACCCTGGGGCGCGACAAGGTCGGCTTCAGCCGGGAAGAGGCGGGCCCCGGCCGGCCGGCGGGCTACGTGAAGGGCCTCAGGGGCATGGTCGAACGCAATATCATGCGCTACTACCTGGCCATCGAGGCGTTCCTGGACACGCAGAGCGTGCCGGCCCCCCATCGCTTCGAGGCCCTGCTCAACAGGACCTACGAGCTGATGGAGCGCTATCCGCTCCAGCTCCACGATCTGGAGAAGGCGGAGTATCTCGACGCCAAGCGCCGGGAGCGGGAGGACCAGCTCCGCCTGCAGAAGCTGCTCGGCAGCAGCCCCCCACCGTAACGGCCCATAGGGCTGGGCCGCGGCCGGCACGCCTTGGCCGTGGACCCATTGCCAACCCCTCCCCGACCCTTCAACCGGAACGTCGCAGTTCTCTCGCCACGCTCGCCAATCCGCCTGCGGCGGACAGGGCTGGCTGGGCTTTGGCACCTGGAAGCCGGGTTCCGGTGCGAATCATGTGGCCCCGGTTCGCCAAGGAAAAAGCCTGATCGTGTTTCTCTTGGGGAAGGGCACCCTGGTTCTCTCGGAGGGACTCTAGGGGGGGCTTCTCGCTGAGGCGGGATCGGCATCCGCCGGGGCCTCCGGCGTCGCGCCGGAAGCCCCGGAGCCTTCTGGCTAGAACTTCAACCCGAAGAACCGGTTCAGGAGGAACACGGCGAAGAAGAACCCGAAGAACAGCAGGTTCAGGATCAGCATCACCTCGCGGAAGGCGCTGCCCCGGTACTCCTTGGGCAGGAACTTCCGGTTGACCCGGATGGTCAGGATGGCCGAGAGGGCCATGGTGAAGTTGGCGATGTTGGCGCTGATGGCGAAGATCACCAGGGGGAGCGTGATGTTCACGAAGGTCACGCCCCAGGCGAAGAACACGATGAGGAGCGTGTAGTACACGCGGCGGATGTCGGCCTTGGCCCAGCGCCGGATCCCCTCCACGCCCCACCAGAGCATGTCGGTGGCCTGCCGGACGACCAGGTCCACGTTGCTGATGGCCGTGCTGTACAGGATCCAGAAGCCGAAGAACAGGGCCAGGAACCAGCCGAAGCTCCCCAGCTCCTTGATGAGGCCGCTGGCCGTGGAGGCGGCGATGCCCCAGGAGGGGAGGGATTCTCCCCGGGGCAGCGTCCCCACGTACAGGATCCCCGGCAGGAACATCCCCGCCATGGCCCCGCCGTAGAAGACGACCCACTGGTCAATGTTCAGGAGCTTCCACCAGCCCCTCCAGCGGTCCAGGTTCTCTGGCGTCTGGGGCGCGATCTTGCCCACGTGGGAGACGTGGACTTCCTTTCCGCCGATGGCCGCCGGGATGTAGCCGACCTTGCCGCCCATCCCGTAGCCCTTGTCGCGGTACCAGTTGCTGATGGCGTTGTTGCCGAAGCCGCCGTAGGCCGAGTAGCCGACCAGGGCCCCGAGCAGGAGGAGGTCCACCCCCTTCGGGACGAAGCCGAAGGTGAAGAAGCCCTTGATCCCCTCCCACCAGACCGAGGCCGGAACGATGTACAGGTCGAGGAGGAGGAGGCCGCCCAGGACCACGATCATCATGATCCAGTTGGCCCACTCCAGCGTCCGCTCGATGGTTCGGCCCAGCGAGATAATGATGCAGCAGGAGGCGAAGACGACGTAGCCCCAGATGAGCACCGTCCCCTTGTCCGGGGCGCCGGGGATCCTTCCGATCTGGAAAGCCGCCAGGGCCGTCGCCGCCCCCAGGGCCCAGCCCGGGAGGGCCCGCTCCAGGAAGCCGGCGATGGTGAAGACCCACCCCCAGAACGCCTTGCCCGGGGCGAGGCGCATGAAGCCGACGGTGATGGGCTCTCCCGTATACAGAGTGTAGCGGCACATCTCCAGGTTCAGGAACACCTGGAGGAGCGAGGACACGGTGGTGATCCAGAGGAGGGCCAGGCCCCACTTCACGAAGAGGGAGGGGCCGACCAGCCACTCGCCGCCGCCGATGGTGCCGCCCAGGGCGATGACGGCCGGGCCCAGGACGGCCATCAGCTTTCGGAAGGTCAGGTCTCGCGGGGGGTCCGGGAAGTTATCCTGCTCGAAGCGCGGGCCAAACCCAGGGTCCACATTGGAGAGTGCTGGCTCGGGACTCATAGCCACCGCCATTCCTTGTGCCCCGCCCGAATACCCGCCCCCCTCGACGGGTGGCGGGGCATCTAGACGGACGTGCCCGACTTTCGCAGCCGAGTGGTGTCACCTCCTTTCAGCGCGCAGGCAAGAGGGCGGTGCCGACATGCGCGGAGCCAGTGGCTGCACGTACGGAAACCCGGGGTGAGGAACGGGGATAGAGCCGGACCGGGCAGGGACTGCTGGATCGAAGCCGCCCCGCGAGTCAGGTGAGAAGTGCATGCGCATCTCCTCGGACCGCCGACCGGGCGAAGGCTTGCCCTCAAGGATATTTGAAACGGTCCCCCCTGTCAAATGGAAAGCCCGTTTGCGGCGGGTAGAACACGCTCGTCCTGCGGGAAAGGACCCGGCCGGCGGACGGAGGGGACGAGGCCCCTGTACCCCGACGTCTCGCGAGGGGTTACCTCAAGGGCAGAGGCCGACGGGAGATTGGCGCAAGTACACCGCCTGGAGGCCGATGATGGTTTTCCCATCCTGGATCCCGCCGTCCCGGATGCGGGCCATGGCCTCTTGCAGCGACATCTCGACCACCTCGAGGACCTCGTCGCGGCCGAGGCTCTGGCGTCCCGGTGTCAGGCCGGTGGCCAGGTAGACGCGTATGACCTCGTCGGTGAATCCCGGGGTGGTGTAGAAGGTGATCACCGGCTCCAGCCTGGCGGCGCGGACGCCGACCTCCTCTTCCAGCTCCCGGGCCGCGCAATCTCCCGGGTCCTCGCCGGGATCCAGCTTGCCCGCCGGGATCTCGAGGATGTAGCCCCCCACCGCGTGCCGGTACTGCCGGACGAGGAGGACCGTCCCATGCGGCGTGAGGGGCACGACGGCCGCGGCCCCGGGATGCCGGATCAGCTCCATCTCGACGGTGGCGCCGTTGGGCAGCCTGACCGTTTCGAGGCGCAGATCCACCACCCGCCCCTTGTAGATGTTCTTCGTCATCCCGCCGACCCCTCCTTGCGTGGTCTCCCCGATGCGGCCAGGGGATCCGGCAGGCGCGGGCCGCCCGGAGATGCAACACCGTACCTGCTGACGGAAACTCGATGACTGTTCCAGGGCCGAATCTTCAGCCAACCCAGCCGCTCGCCCTGAGCTTGTCGCGGTGCGGACGTTCGGGGTTCGACAGGCTCGCCGCGAACGGAGAGACCTGCCTCACCCCATGGATGCCCCAAGCGCACGTACCGCCTTTGGCCCTCAGAGGTGTCCCGTCCCGCCGAAGAAGGCGTCCAGGGGCAGGTGGACGGGCTGCCCGTTCACCACGATATCCACCAGCGCGCGCAGCATCGGCACCTCGCCGGGTCGCAGGAGCCCGCGCTGGAAGAGCCGGGGGAGGGCCTTCCCCATGCTCCGGACGATCTCCACCGATTCGAGGGTCTCACCGGCCATGATCTCCCGCGCCTCGGCGAAGCGGTGCCCCATGCCCAGCAGCCTCCCCAGCCGCACCGTCCGCCCGCCCTGGCACGTGACGTACAGGTCGCCCACGCCCGCCAGGCCGAAGGCGAAGCGCCGGGCAGCCGCAGGGTCCCCGCCCGCGATCCGGAGCAACCGCTCCATCTCAAGGCAGGCCTGGCCGAAGATCGCGGCCGCGACGTTGTGCAGGTGGGCCCCGGCCGCATCCGCCCCGCCCGACCGCTCCAGGATTCCGCCTGCCAGCCCGACGGCCAGGGTGTAGGCGTTCTTCAGGGCGGCGCAGTATTCCAGGCCGGTGAGGTCCGTCGTCGTCCAGACGTGATAGTACGGGGTCCGGAAGACGGCGGCCAGCCGCTCTACCGCCTCGCCGTCGCGCGAGCCGAAGACGACGCAGCTCTGCCGGCGGCCGGCCAGCTCGCCGGCGATGCAGGGTCCGCCGATGGCCGCTAGCCGCACCGCGTCCCGAAGGCCGGCCGGCAGCTCGCTCGCCAGGACATCCGGGAGGATGGTGAGGTCGCCCTCGGTCGTGGCCTCCAGCCCTTTGGTCACCGCGATGATGAGCTGGCCGGGGCGAAGGTGCGGCCCGATCGTCCGACCGATCCAGCGCACGCCCAGGGAGTTCACGCCGCTGACGACGATCTCTGCGTCCTGGAGGGCGGCGGCGATCTCCTCGACGAAGTAGGGCCGGACGGCGGGCGGCAGCTCGCGCTTGAGCCGGGGGTGGTAGCGCCGCTCCTTGCAGCTCCGGATGATCTCGCCGTCCAGGTGCGTGCCCACCAGCCGGACGGCGTGCCCGTTGTCGGCGAGGGGCCAGGCCGTGGCCGTGCCCATCATTCCGGCGCCCACAATTGCGACGTGTGCCATGACAGTCTCCGGTGCCGCGAGGCCAGATCAGGGGACTCGGGAGATGCGGCCGTCGAGGACGGGGGCGATGGGGCCGGCCTGGAGCCGCTCGATCAGCAGGTCGGAGTCCATGGGGCCGTTCTCCGCCTTCACCAGGACCCGGCCCGGCTTGAGCATGGTGTAGCCGTCGCCGCCCCCGAGGATGAAGTCGAAGGTGGCCAGGCTGTACCGGCCCTGTGCCTCCAGCGGCCGGCCGCCCACGCTGACCGAGACCAGGCGCGATCCCGCGGGGCGCCGGGGGTCGAAGACATAGCGGAGGCCGGACACCTGGGGGAAGCGGCCGGCCGTCCGCTCCACCTGGCTGAGGCCGTTCTCCAGGGCCGCGCGCAGCGTCTCGCCGGTCACCTCCACCTTCACGATCTTGTTGGCGAAGGGCAGGATGGTGAGCACGTCCCGCCGCCGGAGCGGCCCCGCCGGGATCACGGCGTTGCCCCGGATGCCGCCCCCGTTGAGGAGGGCCACATCCGCCTGGAGGGCGGCCCGCATCAGGTCGGCGATGAGGTTTCCCACCGCCGACTCCTGCGTGCGCACGGTTTCGTTTCGCGTGTCCAGGGGGACCGACGTGCTTCCCACCACCACGTCCAGCTCCGCGGCCATCAGGCCTTCGTACCGTCTCACGACGGCGGCCACGTCGGGCTTCTCCGGGATCTCGTCGGTCACGGGGATCAGCTCCCACTTCGCCTCGACCCGCCGGCCGCCCGGCCCTGCGGTCACCGTGACGTCGATCCGCCCGAGCGCCACGGCGTCCGATCCCGTCTTGAGGATGAGGGTGCGCCCCACCCGGGCATCCATGGGCACATGCTCGTGCCCGCCGAGGATCAGGTCAATCTCGGGCACCGCGGCCGCGAGCCGCTGGTCCTCGGCCATGTCCTGGTGCGTCAGGGCCACGATCACATCCGCCCTGGCGCGCCGGGCCCGGGCGACCACGTCTTTGGCCGCCTGAACGGGCTCCAGGAACGCGAGGCCGGCGGCCCCCCTGGACAGGCTGCGGGTCCCGGGCGTGACCAGGCCGAGGAAGGCCACGCGCACCCCGTCATATTCCCGCAGGACGAAGGGTGCCGCGCCGCCGAAGGGAAGGCCCGTCGCCGGGTCCAGCACATTGGTCGAGACCCAGGTAAAGTGCGACTCGCGCATCCGCTCGCGCGTGACCTCCGCGCCGAAGTCGAACTCGTGGTTGCCGAAGGTCGCGAGATCCAGGCCGGCGGCGTTCAGCGTGGCCACCATCTGGGCGCCCTGGAACAGGCTGGACATGGTGGAGGGCGACAGGAAGTCCCCCGCCAGGACGAGGAGCGTGTGGGGGGATTCCCGGGCGATACGGTCGCGGAGCGTGGCCACGCGGGCGAGGCCGCCTTTCTTCCCCTTCTCCACCGGCGTGATCTCGTACAGGTCGTTGAGCTGGAGGAGGGTCAGGCGGGCCGTCCGCTCGGCCGGGATTGCCGGGGTGAGATCCAGGAGGATCAGCCCCCCGGTGAGGAACGCCAGGACCGTGCGTCGAGTCAGGCTGTGCACGATGACCCTCCTTCCGGCAGCGACGCGAGTCGGGAAAGCGTCCGCGGTTTCACGGACCGAAAGCATTCCTCATTTCCTGCGGTCCTGTCAAAGGGTTTCCGCGCCTGGCATCCTCGACCGCCCCGCCTCCCGGTTGCCTTGGCAGGGGGGCTGTGATATGAACCGGGCACGGCGAAGGCGCCGCGGTCTCTGGCAGGGCGGCACGGGCGGAGTCTGAAGTCGCGGGGGTGGCATGGCCGATATCT
>JBBIQE010000012.1:0-42459 GCA_037442485.1 Methylomirabilis sp. (SeqCode) | reverse complement strand
AGCGACCGGTGTCCCTTCGAGCGATCCTTCGTGGGGGGCGAGGCCGTCACCACCTTCAACGTCCGCATGCGGGATGCCACGGGGGCCGACATCCCCATCTGCATCAACACCTCCCCGTTGAAGAACGGCAGGGGCGAGGTGGTGGGCGTCGTCGAGACCATCCGGGTGGTCAGCCATATCAACCGGTTGATCGAGGAACTGCGCGAGCAGCGGAACAAGGTTCAGGCCGTCCTGGACTCCATCGCCGAGGGCGTCTTTACCGTGGACCGGGAGGGCCGCGTCACCAGCCTCAACCGGACGGCCGAGCGCATCCTGGGCTCCCCCGCCGAAGCGGTCCTGGGGCAGCCAGCCCGGGAGGTCTTCCCCCCCGAGATCGGGGGGACGGACTCGCCCCTCCGCGTGACGCTGGAGGTCGGACGGCAGATCCGGGATCGCGAGGTGCTGGTCACCGACCGCCAGGGAAAGCGCGTCCCCCTGAGCCTGTCCACCGGCCCGTTCCGCGACGAGGCCGGCGCGACCCTCGGCGCGGTGTGCACGCTCCGGGATCTCACCGAGATCGAGCGCATCGCCGAGGAGCGGCGCAGCCGGGCACCCTTCGTCGGGATCGTCGGCAAGCATCCCAGGATCCGTGAGATCTTCGACCTCGTGGAGATGATCAGGGACAGCGACTCGACGGTGCTCCTCCAGGGCGAGAGCGGAACGGGGAAGGGCCTCTTCGCCCAGGCGCTCCACAACCTGAGCCCGCGGCACCCGCATCCCTTCGTCAAGGTGAGCTGCGCGGCGCTGCCCGAGAGCTTGCTGGAGAGCGAGCTGTTCGGCCACGAGAAGGGGGCGTTCACGGGGGCCATCGAAGACCGGAAGGGCCGGTTCGAGCTGGCGAACAAGGGGACCATCTTCCTGGACGAGATCGGGGATCTCAGTCCCAGCGTCCAGGTGAAGCTGCTCCGGGTGCTCCAGGAGGAGGAGTTCGAGCGGATCGGCGGGACCCAGACCATCCGGGTGGACGTCCGGGTGATCGCCGCCACGCACCGGGATCTGCCGCAACTGATGCGCCAGGGCAAGTTTCGGGAGGACCTGTACTACCGCCTGAATGTCATCCCGGTCCACATCCCCCCGCTGCGCGAGCGCAAGTCGGATATCCCCCTGCTGGTCGAGTTCTTGCTGGACCGCTTTGCGACCAAGGGGAAAGGCAGGGCGACCACGGTCTCTCCTCGCACCATGAGCATCCTGATGGAACACCACTGGCCGGGAAACGTCCGCGAGCTGGAGAATGTCCTGGAGCACGCCATGGTCTGCTCCCGGGGGAGCGTGATCGAGCCCGAGGCCCTCCCGCGATCGCTCCTGGTGGGCCGGACGGCTTCCCCGCCTCGCCCTGCCCCGGCCGGGCGGCAGTTGGATTCCCCCGTCCCGACCTCCGCCTCCGAGAAGGAGATGCTCCTCCGCGTCCTGGAAGCCAGCCACTGGAACCGCGGGCGGGCAGCGGCGCACCTCGGCATGGACCGCACCACCCTCTGGCGCAAAGATCCGGCGCCTCGGGATCAGCCCCCCCGGGAACTGACAGGGGACATCCCGGCGCTCTGCCGTCGGTGCAACCGACTGCGTTGCGCTGCAACTGACCGCGCTCCCCTCTCCGATCATGTCCCTCCCCTCTAACTGCCCGCGCCATCGGGCGTTCCGACGCTACGGGGGTTGGCGATCCCCCGGCACGCCGCTTGCCGCTGGTTTGAGTTCGGGGTGGGACGCATTCCCGACGGAGGGCCGGGCGGGAGAGGTCTCCGCAGGCTCGGTTGCCCAGAAGGCGTGCGCGCCATGACGACACGATCCTGCGCGATTCCGCAGCTCGACGGGGCCGGTATCGAGGCGGCGATTGCCGACTCGCCCTTCCCGGTCTTCGTCCACTTTGCGGAGCGGGACTGCCGGGACGGCGAGACGGCCCGGCGCTGCGTGGCGGAGGTCATGGGACTGGCCCGGGGACGCGTGCGGTGCGTTTGCGTTCCTGGCGCGAGGAATCCGCAGGTGGTCAGTCGTTATGGCGTGGGAAAGTTTCCCACCATGCTCGTCTTCCGCGAGGGCCGGGTGGTGCGACGGCTGGTGGGCCATCCCCTGCCGGGCGAATTGGAAGTCGTTCTCCGGACGGAACTCTGGTGAGCCGCTCGGGTGTTGCACGGTCGCGCCTGCAACATCTCGTGCAACGTGGCGCGCGAAAAGATTTTCGACGGCAAGCGAGCGAGAGCGGGCCCCTGCTGCGGGGTTAGCCCGTGTGCCCGAACTCTCGGGAATCCTGGAACACGCATTGCTCCGCTCCGTGGGTGGCACGCAGAGCCGGCAGGATCGTTATTGTCCGGAGCGAGACAATGACCGACCCATTCACGGCGGGCGGCCGGGCTCTCCGGCGATGGCAGGGCGTGGTAATCACCGGGCTCCTCCTCGCTCTCTTCTCCTCCCTGGCCGGCACGGCGGGCGCGGCCCAGTCCGGCCCGACGAGCCAGTGCGTCGCCTGCCATACCGACGCCGCGAAGCTCAAGGCGCTGACGCCGCCGGATCCCCCGGCGGGCGAAGAAGGCGAGGGGTGAAGCGGCCCCCCGCCCCCGTCGGGGGAACCGTACGAGCGCTACCTGGTGAAGCCGGGGTTCCTGAGCAGCACCCACAACATGGCTGGCTGCGAGGGCTGCCACAAAGGCAATCCCCGTGCGGCTGACAAAAAGGCTGGTCACGCCGGCCTCATCGCACGCCCCTCGGGCCGGCCGGATGCCGTTTGCGGCGCGTGCCATGCCGACGAGGTGGCCAAGGTCGAGGTGAGCCTCCACTTCACGGTGCGCGGCGAGGAGACCCTGATGAAGATCCGCGCCGCCCACCGCTGGCCGGATGTCCAGCCCGTCTTCCAACAGGCCTGCCAGAGCTGCCACGCGAGCTGCGGCGACTGCCACATGAGCAAGGCCAAGTCGGCCCGAGGCGGCCTGATGGACGGGCACGCCTTCCTGAAGCGGCCCCCCATGGAGCAGGGCTGCGGCACCTGCCACGGCGGCCGGGTCTACCCGGAGTACACCGGGAAGAACGAGGGATTCCCGCCCGACGTCCACTGGGAGAAGGCCAAGATGGACTGCGTGGCTTGCCACCCGGCGACGCAAATGCACGGGGACGGCAGGGCGTATGCCGATCGGCACGCGGTCGCCTCCAGGCCGAGCTGCCTGGATTGCCACCCGCAGGCCAAGGCGACGGGGTCCCCCATCGAGCAGCACGCCGTCCACAAGGACCAGGTGAACTGCGTGGTCTGCCACGCCACGGTCTATCGCGGCTGCGAGAACTGCCACCTGGGCCGGGGGGCGAAATCCTCCCTCCAGTTCAAGATCGGCAAGAGCGCCCGGTCGGATGCCCCGTACCAGTTCACCCTGCTCCGGCACGTTCCGACGGTGCGGACCATGCTGGACCCAAAACTCAAGGATGGCATGCCCAACTACGACGCCGCGCCGACGTGGAAGGATACGGTGCCGCACAACATCCAGCGCAAGACGGCGCGGACGGCGAGCTGCAACAACTGCCACGGCAATGCCCGGCTCTTCCTGAAGCCGGGCGATCTCAACCCGACCGAGGCCGCGGCGAATTCGAAGGTCGTCATCACCACCATCCCGGCGCGCCGCTAGCGCGCCACTCACAAGGAGAGCCCCCATGAAGCGCGTGATCGTAATCGCCTTGCTGTCACTTTCCGTCATCCTGGGGTTTGCCGGAAGCCCCGCCCTCGCCGCCGAGAATGCCGCCGCCTGGGAGGCCGCCGCCCAGTACCTGTCCAGCCTCCCCCAGGGGTTCAACGGCATCCGGGGCGATGCCCTGAAGGCCAAGCTCGATTCCGGCGAGCAGGTCTTCTTGCTGGATGTGCGCGAGCCGAACGAGTTCGCGGGCGGCCGGATCGAAGGGTCGGTGAACGTCCCCGTGCGGGAGGTGCCCAAAAGCCTGGGCAAGCTGCCGCAGGACAAGAACGCCCAGATCGTCGTGATCTGCGCCTCGGCCGTCCGCTCGGGCTACGTCGTCGAGGCGCTCAGCTTCAAGGGCTACACGAACGTGAAGCACCTGGCGGCCGGCTTCATCGCCGGGTGGGAGAAGGCGGGCTATCCGGTGGTCAAGTAGCCTTCGCGATCCTTCGGGCTGCGGGGGACCCTTGGGGTCCCCCTCTTTTTTTGGCGGGGCATCCCCCGGTTGTGGCGGAGGGCACGGCCGCGCTCGCCGGATGCGGAGGGAAGGTACTTCCGAGGCGACATTCGGCACAATCCCATTGATCGGCGGGGGCGGATGGGGTATGAAGAATTGTGGGCCCCCCCGCCCCGCCGACCGGCGGGGGGGGGGGAGCGCCCGGGGGGATTCATGGCCCTGCTGAACGAACGGGACCGGCGCGAGATTCAGGCCCAGCTCGCAGCCCTGACGGGGCCGGTGAAGCTGGTGAACTTCACCCAGGAGCTCGCCTGCCAGTTTTGCCGCGAGACGGAGCAACTGCTGCGCGAGGTCAAGGACCTCTCCGACAGGATCAGCCTGGAGGTGTACAACTTCCAGCTCGACAAGGACAAGGTCGCACAGTACGGCGTGGACAAGATTCCGGCCATCGTGATCGAGGGGGCCAGGGACTACGGCATCCGCTTCTACGGGATCCCCATGGGCTACGAGTTCCTCCCGTTCCTGGAGGCGATCAAGGACGTGTCGCGGGGGAGCACCGGCCTTTCCCCCGAGACCCGGGCGGCCCTGGCCGAGATCGCCGCGCCGATCCACCTCCAGGTCTTCACCACCCCCACCTGACCGCACTGTCCGGCCGCGGTGCGGCTGGCACACCAGTTCGCGCTGGAGAGCGCCCAGATCACCGCCGACGCCGTGGAGGCGACCGAGTTCCCGCACCTCCTGCAGCGGTACCAGGTGCGGGCCGTCCCGCGAACCATCGTCAACGAGACCGGCGTCATCGAGGGCTCCCTGCCGGAGACCCGGTTCCTGGAGGCCGTCCTTGCCGCCGTCCAGCCGAAATGATGGATATGGGACAGTCATGAACCTGAATGTCCCACCTGCAACACCCATGGCGGACCCGGGGGGGCGATTTTCAGCCCCGCCAGCCAGTGGAAGCCCTGTATCTATGCAGAGTTACGCCCCAAACCGGGCCGCCCTGCATCCAAGGCACACGCCTTGCTGCCACAGGGTTGCAGCAGTGCTCCTGCCAGCCGGAAACGTCCGCCCGGCCCTTCCGTGCAGAGTACCCCTCGCCATGTGGAACCGAGGGTCCAAGGGAGATCGCCGATGAGCAGACTGCAGGTGACGATTGACGGAAACGAAGCCGCAGCACACGTCGCCCACCAGGTGAGCGAGGTGATCGCCATCTACCCGATCACCCCCTCCTCCCCCATGGGCGAGTGGGCCGACCAGTGGTCCGCCGAGAAGAGGCCGAACATCTGGGGCCTCATCCCGACGGTGGTGGAGATGCAGAGCGAGGGCGGCGCCTCGGGGGCCGTACACGGCGCCATGCAGGCCGGCTCCCTCACCACCACCTTCACCTCGGCCCAGGGCCTCCTCCTCATGATCCCCAACATGTTCAAGATCGCGGGGGAGCTCACCCCGACCGTCTTCCACATCGCCGCGCGCTCCCTCGCCTGCCAGGGCCTGTCCATCTTCGGGGACCACAGTGATGTCATGGCCTGCCGGGCCACCGGCTTCGCCATGCTGTCCTCCAACTCGGTCCAGGAGGTGATGGACTTCGCCCTCATCGCCCACGCCGCCACGCTGGAAGCGCGGGTGCCCTTCCTGCACTTCTTCGACGGGTTCCGCACCTCGCACGAGATCATGCGGATCGAGCAGCTCACGCCGGATGACATGCGGGCCATGATGAACGAAGAGGCCATCCGGGCCCACCGCGCCCGGGCCTTGACGCCGGATCGGCCGGTCCTGCGCGGCAGCGCCCAGAACCCGGACGTCTACTTCCAGGGGCGGGAAACGGTCAACCCCTACTACCTCGCCTGCCCGACCATCGTGCAGAACACCATGGACAAGTTTGCCCGGATCGTCGGACGCCAGTACCGGCTGTTCGACTACGTGGGGGCGCCGGATGCCGAGCGGGTGATCGTGATGATGGGCTCGGGCGCCGAGACCGCCCAGGAGACGGTGGAGCATCTCACGGCCCGCGGCGAGAAGGTGGGCCTCCTCAAGGTGCGGCTGTACCGGCCCTTCTCGGTCGAGCACTTCCTCGCCGCCCTGCCCCGGACGGTGAAGGCCATCGCCGCGCTGGACCGCACCAAAGAGCCGGGCGGTGCCGGCGAGCCGCTCTACCAGGACGTCCTCACCGCCCTGGCCGAGGCGGTGGCGGCCGGCAAGGCCCCCTTCCCCACCATGCCCCGTGTGATCGGCGGCCGCTACGGCCTCTCCTCCAAGGAGTTCACCCCGGCCATGGTGAAGGGGATCTTCGACGAAATGTGCAAGGCGGCCCCCAAGAACCACTTCACCATCGGCATCGTGGACGATGTCACCCACACCAGCCTGGAGTACGACCCGACCTTCTCCACCGAGGCGCCCGAGACGGTGCGCTGCCTCTTCTACGGCCTCGGCGCCGACGGGACAGTGGGGGGCAACAAGAACTCCATCAAGATCATCGGCGAGGAGACGGACAACTACGCCCAGGGCTACTTCGTGTACGACTCCAAGAAGGCGGGCGCCATCACCGTCTCCCACCTGCGCTTCGGGCCCAAGCCCATCCACTCCACCTACCTGATCTCGCAGGCGAGCTTCGTGGCCTGCCACCAGTTCTCGTTCCTCGAGCGCATCGACGTGCTGAAGGCGGCCGCCCCGGGCGCCACCTTCCTGCTGAACAGCCCCTACGGCCCGGAGGAGGTGTGGGACCATCTGCCGCGCGCCGTCCAGAAGCAGATCATTGACAAGCAGCTCCGCTTCTTCGTCATCGACGCGTACCAGGTCGCCAGGGACGTGGGCATGGGCCAGCGGATCAACACCGTCATGCAGCCCTGCTTCTTCGCCATCAGCGGGGTCATGCCCCGCCAGGAAGCCATCGCCGCCATCAAGAAGTCCATCCAGAAGACCTACGGCAAGCGGGGCGAGGCGGTGGTGAAGAAGAACTTCGCCGCGGTGGACGCCTCCCTGGACCGGTTGTACGAGGTCAAGGTCCCCGACCGGGTGACCTCCGCCTTCGACATGCGGCCGCCCGTCCCGGCGGAGGCGCCGGAGTTCGTCCAGAAGGTGACGGCCACCATCCTGGCCGGCGAGGGGGACTCCCTCCCCGTGAGCGCCATGCCGGCGGACGGGACCTACCCCACCGGGACCACCCGGTGGGAGAAGCGGAACATCGCCCTGGAGATCCCCGTGTGGGACACCGAGGTCTGCATCCAGTGCGGCAAGTGCGTCCTGGTCTGCCCCCACGCGGTGCTCCGGGCCAAGGTGTACTCGCCCGACCTCCTGGCGGGCGCCCCGGCCGGCTTCAAGTCGGCGCCGGCCCGCTGGCGCGAGTTCAAAGAGATGCGCTACACGCTCCAGGTGGCGCCCGAGGACTGCACGGGCTGCCGCCTGTGCGTCGAGGTCTGCCCGGCCAAGAACAAGCGGGAGACCCGGCTCAAGGCCATCAACATGGCCCCCCAGGCGCCGCTCCGCGAGCAGGAGCGGGTGAACTGGGACTTCTTCCTCAGCCTGCCGGAGATGGATCGGACCGCCCTCAGCCTGCACCAGGTGAAGGACGACCAGTTGCTCCAGCCCCTGTTCGAGTTCTCCAGCGCCTGCGCGGGCTGCGGCGAGACGCCCTATCTCATCCTCATGAGCCGGCTGTTCGGCGACCGCGCCCTGGTCGCCAACGCCACGGGCTGCTCCTCCATCTACGGCGGCAACCTGCCCACGACGCCGTGGACCTCCAACCAGGCCGGACGTGGCCCCGCGTGGTCGAACTCCCTGTTCGAGGACAACGCGGAGTTCGGCCTGGGCATGCGCCTGGCCCTGGACGCCCAGCGGACGTACGCCGAGCAGCTCCTCACCCGCCTGGCGGGCAGGCTGGGCGACGAGCTGGTGACGGCCCTCCTCACGGCCGACCAGTCCACGGAGGCGGGGATCCTGGCTCAGCGCGAGCGGGTGAAGGTCCTGAAGGAGAAGCTGAAGGGAGAGAGCGCACCGGAGGCCCGCGACCTCTTGGCCGTGGCCGACGCCCTGGTCAAGAAGAGCGTCTGGATCGTGGGCGGGGACGGTTGGGCCTACGACATCGGCTACGGCGGGCTGGACCACGTCCTGGCCTCGGGCCGCGACGTGAACCTGCTGGTGCTGGATACCGAGGTCTACTCCAACACCGGCGGCCAGATGTCCAAGGCGACCCCACGGGGGGCCGTGGCCAAGTTCGCCGCCGGCGGCAAGCCCCTCATCAAGAAGGACTTGGCCCTGCTGGCCATGACCTACGGCAACGTCTACGTCGCCCGGGTGGCCATGGGGGCCAACGACATGCAGACGGTGAAGGCCTTCCTGGAGGCCGAGGCCTACCCCGGCCCCTCCCTCATCGTGGCCTACAGCCACTGTATCGCCCACGGCTACGATCTGGCCTATGGGGCCGAGCAGCAGAAGGCCGCCGTCCAGTCGGGCTACTGGCCCCTGGTGCGCTACAACCCGCGGCTGGCCGCCCAGGGGAAGAATCCGCTGCAACTGGATTCCAAGGCCCCCAGCCTCCCCCTGGACAAGTACGTCTACAACGAGACGCGCTACACCATGCTCGCCCAGAGCGACCCGGCCGCGGCCAAGGAGCTGCTGGAGCTGGCCAAGCGGGACGTGGAGAACCGCTGGCGCCTCTACGAGCACTGGGCGGCCATGCCCGTGAAGGGCACTGCGGGACCCGAGCCCTCGCCCGCCCCGCCAGGCGGGGAGCAGGTGGGGCCATGACCGACCTCCGCACGAGCTATCTCGGGCTCAGCCTGGGCAGCCCGCTGGTCGCCTCCGCCTCGCCGCTCTGCGAGGACATCGACAACATCCGCCGGATGGAGGAGGCGGGGGCGGCGGCCGTGGTGCTCCACTCGCTGTTCGAGGAGCAGATCACCCTGGAGAGCCAACAGCTCGACCGCTACCTCTGCCAGGGCACGGAGAGCTTCGCCGAATCCCTGACCTACTTCCCCAACCTGGGCCAGTACCGGCTGGGACCCGACGGGTACCTGGAGCACGTGCGCCGGGCCAAGGCCGCGGTGCAGATCCCCGTCCTCGGGAGCCTGAACGGCGTGTCCACCGGCGGCTGGATCCGCTACGCCAAGATGATCCAGGAGGCTGGCGCCGACGCCCTCGAGCTCAACCTCTACTACATCCCCACCGATCCCGAGATGTCGAGCGCCCAGGTCGAAGCGATCTACCTGGACCTGGTGCGGGACGTGAAGGCCACCCTGCGGATTCCCGTGGCGGTGAAGCTCGGCCACGCCTTCACCGCCATGGCCAACATGGCGCGGCGCCTGGACCAGGCGGGCGCGGATGCCCTGGTCCTCTTCAACCGGTTCTACCAGCCGGACTTCGACCTGGAGAGGCTGGAGGCGCTGCCGCGGCTTACCCTCAGCAACTCCTCCGAGCTATTGCTCCGCCTGCACTGGGTGGCCATCCTGTACGGACACATCCGCGCCGACCTGGCCGTCACGGGTGGCGTGCACACGGCCCAGGACGTGCTCAAGGCGATGATGGCCGGGGCACGGGTGGCTATGATGACCTCGGCCCTGCTCCAGAACGGGATCGCGCATCTGACCCGGGTCCGGGCGGACCTCCTCGCCTGGATGGAGGAACACGAGTACGCCTCCATCCGGGAGATGCAGGGCAGTATGAGCTACCGCTCCGTGGCCGAGCCGGCCGCCTTCGAGCGGGGCAACTACATGAAGGTCCTCGGCTCCTACGCGTCGAAACCCTAGCCGTCGGCATCCGGAAAGGCCATCCGAGACCGGCGGCCTGTCTGTTTCCCGCCCTCCCCTCTCCGCCACCAGTTGACATTCCGTGTCCCGGGGACATATCATCCGCGCCGGCTCGCAGCCATGGGGGGGCGAGCACCCGAATATCCATCGCCGCACACGCGGGGGAGGGGACGTGGCGATCACGGCGCAGCTCTTCATCACCTGCCTGGCCGAGCAGTTCTTTCCGGGCGTTCTCACGCGCCTGGTCGGTCTGCTGGAGCGACTCGGGGTCCAGGTGGCCTTCCCGGAGGCCCAGACCTGCTGCGGCCAGCCCTTCTTCAACAGCGGCTACTGGAGCCAGGCGCGCGCGCTGGCGCGCCACTGGCTGGAGGTCTTTGCCCGGACCGAGGGATGCATCGTCTCCCCCTCGGGGTCGTGCGTGGACATGGTCCGGCATCACTACCCCCACCTGTTCCCCCCCGGCACGCCGGAGCACCGTCTGGCGGAAGAGACGGCGGCGCGGACGTTCGAGCTTACCCAGTTCCTGGTCCACCAGGTGAAGACGACCGACGTGGGGGCCCGCTTCCCCCACAGGGTCGCGTATCACGCCTCCTGCCACCTGCTGCGGGGCCTGGGCCTCCGCGACGAGCCCAAGCTGCTGCTCCAGAAGGTGCAGGGGCTGGAACTCGTGCCGCTGGAGGGGGAGGAAACCTGCTGCGGCTTCGGCGGCACCTTCAGCGTGATCTACCCCGAGGTGAGCCGGGCCATGATGGAGGCCAAGGTCAAGTCCATCCAGCGGAGCGGCGCCGAGGCGGTCGTGGCCTGCGACGCCGGGTGCCTGATGAACATCGCCGGCGGATTGCGCACGGTCAACTCGCCGGTGAAGGCCGTGCATCTCATTGAGGTACTGACCGCACACCCCGAGCGCCGATGAGTCCGATCGCCGTACCCATCGATTTCCGAGCGAATGCACAACACGTCCCGCCGACGATGCCGGCCTCGGTCCAGAAGGCCACGACCCGCTTCCTCGCCGGGCGGGCGGCGCTGGTGGAGATCCTGGGCCGGGACCTGTGGGAAGAGCTTCGCCAGGCGGGCCATGACCTGCGCCTGCACGCCATCACCCATCTGGACCACTACCTGGAGCAGGCGGAACGGGCGGTGACGAAGGCCGGGGGCGAGGTGCACTGGGCGCCCGATGCGGCCGAGGCCAACCGGATCGTCCTGGACATCGCGCGCCGCCACCAGGCGACACGCGTGGTGAAGTCCAAGAGCATGGCCACGGAAGAGATCGGCCTGAACCACGCCCTGGAGGCGGCAGGGCTCCAGGTTCTGGAGACCGATCTCGGCGAGTACATCGTCCAGCTCCTCGGCATGGGGCCGGCCCACATCGTGGTCCCGGCGTTCCATCTCTCCAAGGAAGAGATCGCCGATGTGTTCCGCCGGAAGCTGGGCGTCGAGGCGCCCTCCGAGCCCCAGCAGCTCACCCGGATCGCGCGGGGGAAGCTCCGCCAGGAGTTCCTGGAGGCCGACCTGGGGATCACCGGGGGCAACTTCCTCGTGGCCGAGACCGGCACGGTGGTGATGGTCACCAACGAGGGAAATGGCCGGATGTGCAGCACCGTGCCCCCCGTCCACGTCGCCGTGGTCGGGATTGACAAGGTGGTGCCGGACTGGGAGAGCTTGACCGTCCTCCTCAAGCTTCTGGCGCGGAGCGCCACGGGGCAAAAGCTTTCGTGCTACACCTCCTTCACCTCCGGCCCGCCGCGGAGCGGAGAGGAGACAGGCCCGCGGGAATTCCACCTGGTCCTCCTCGACAACGGCCGCTCCCGCATCCTCGGGACGCCCGAGACCCGCGAGACGCTGCTCTGCATCCGCTGCGGCGCCTGCTTGAACATCTGCCCCGTGTACAACACCGTGGGTGGCTACACCTACGGCTGGCCGATCTCCGGCCCGACCGGGGCCATGCTCGCCCCCCAGATCCTGGGCACCGAGGTGGCCGGGGCCCTGCCCTTCGCCTCGACCCTCTGCGGCGCCTGCAACGAGATCTGCCCCGTGAAGATTCCCATCACGGAGATCCTGCTCCACCTGCGCCGCCGCGTGGTCGAGGGGGACGCCATGGCGGGGCCGGTGGCGCCGGCCGTCCTGCGCGCCGCCGCGCGAACCGGTGCGGTCGCCCTGCGGAGGCCGTGGCTCTACCGGCTCGGCTCCCGGCTGCTCCGGATCGCCCAGGCGCCCTTCCGCCGGGACGGCTGGCTGCCGAAATTGCCGCCGCCCCTCAACCGCTGGACGATGGCCAGGCCCTTGCCGGCCTTCACCTCGGACTTTCGCACCTGGTGGCGGACGCACAAACACCAGGAACCAACCTAACCACCGATTACGCAGATTGCGCAGATTGGATGGCACCCAACTGAGTTGCCCCCTCTCCCCGGGTACCCCGCCTCTGGCGGGGTGGGGAGAAGGCGAGGGTGGGGGGGCAGAGAGACCCGGGATAAGGCCGGCTATCGAGGCACGCGGAGCAGCGAGATGTCGTCGGCACGGGATGAGATCCTGGCGAAACTGCGCGCCTCCCTCGGGCGCGGCCCGGCCGCACCCGTTCCGCCTGTTCCTCCCACGGCCCGGGTGCGGCCGCGCACCGCGGGGCCGGCCGAGGCGGAGATCGCGCTGCTTTTTGCCGAGATCGAGAAGCTGAACGGGATCACCCGGCGCCTCGCCAGTCGGGACGACCTGAAAGCCGCGCTGGCCGAGCTGGTCGAGGCGGAGCAGGTCAAGAAGGCGACCCTGTGGGCCACCCCCGAGCTCCAGGCGCTGGATATTGCGGGGACGCTGAAGCGGCTTGGCGTCGAACTCATCCGGCCCCAGGCGGAGAAGCGGGCCGTCGCCGGGTGCGAGCTGGGCGTGACCGGCGTGGACGCGGCCCTGCCGGAGACGGGCACGCTCCTCCTCCGCTCGTCGCCGGAAAAGCCCCGAGTGGTCTCGCTCCTGCCGCGCGTCCACCTGGCCCTCCTGCGCCGAGACGCCCTCCGGCCCGACCTGCACTACGCCTTTGGCCTGGTCAAGGACGACCCTTACTCCGTCCTGGTCACCGGCCCCAGCCGCACCGCCGACATCGAACTCACCCTCACCCTCGGCGTCCACGGCCCCAGGTCCCTCTACGTCTGGCTCCTGGATTTCCCAGACCAAGCGTGATCCCGCCTCTCGGCCCCGCGCAATCCACCTCCCCGAAGGCGTTGTTCTCTACGTAGAAAAGCATTCTCGAGGACGATGGACTCGGACACCCTGAAGGCGCTGAAGCTCGTGGCGGTGAAGCGCGACCGGTCCCTGAACGCCGTGCTGGAGGAGGCCGTCGAGCGGTATCCGGCCGAACAGGCCAGCGACGATCCGGACGCCCAAGTTTTCCTGAAGCGGGTGAAGGAGCCGCTCGAGGATTGTCTCGCAGCCATTCAACGGCGATTCGCCCGGATCAAGAGGCAGCGTGCTTAAGATCCGCTTCCGACGCTCTGCGACACGCGAGCTGTTCGCGCTGGAAGACGAGGCGTTTCTTCGGGTGGCCCGCGCCATTCTGGACCTCCAGGACGATCCGCGGCCGCGGGGCTATGACAAGGTGGCAGGCCGGGAGGACCGGTGCGGCATCTGGGCGGGGCGGGGCCATCGCATCCTTTACGAGATTGAGGAGAAGGCGGGCCGGATCGTCATCGTGGGAGTTCGGCGGAAGGACGAATCCACGTCCACGTAGCGCGCCATCCGTCAACGTATGAAGCCAAGCCCAAAGCATGAAGAGGCAAGATCGTAGGATGACCTTCTGGAAAGGCGAAACGTGCGAAGGCTGCGGCGGGGAAATTGTTGAGACGCGCGTCACCCTGCATCGCACGGTGAAGGGCAGCTACGTGCGTATCGAGACTGTCCCTGCCGGTGTATGCAAAGAATGCGGAACGCGCTACTACGCTGCCAACGTCCTCAAGACAGTTGAGGAACGCCTTCGTGGACGTCGAAAGGCAGAACGAGAGGTGCGCGTCCCGGTATACTCCCTCTCGCCAGCGGGTTGCCCCCGCATCGGGTTGAGGCCGATGTAATGGGGGAGGAGGTGCAGAAAACAACTCCCCCGATGCGGGGTGCGGGAGGGGTTGGGCACCTGCGTCGAGTCCGCCCGCACCCGTGACAGCCTCTCGGCCGATCGAAAGACCGAGCCGAGTCGGGCTGCGACCTCCCGGAGCTGCTCGAATGTCCCAGGGACGCTACCTCCGCGAGAAATAGGCCGTGCCCGCCCGCCAGCTCTTCGTGACCTGTCCTGCGCCCTCCAGGTGGAGGAGGTGGGCCAGGGCTTCACCGGTGGCGAACCATTGCTGAGGGATCGGGAAATCCTCCCAGCGGGCGCAATCGATGTCCCAGGTCATCTGCGACGCCACCTGATACGCGGTCTGTTCCTCCCCTCCGAGAATGCCGACGACTTCCCGCAGTCGGCGCCGATGATGCGCCTTCAGCTCCCCGATCCTCCGGCGATGATCCGGGATGAGGTTGCGGTGTCCCGGGAGGGTCAGCTTAAGGTCGTAGGCGGCGATCTTGTCCAGGCTCGCGAGAAACTCGCCGAGGGGGTCGCCCTCCCGGCCCCATGCGGAGATGTTGGGCGTGATGGTGTCGAGGATGTGGTCACCCGAAAACAAGATCCTGGCCTCCGGCTCATACAGGCAGAGGTGGCCGGAGGTATGCCCCGGCGTGGCGACGCAGTGAAAGGTGTATCTCCCGATGGGAAGGGCATCCCCCTCCCGGCGATGGGTGAAGCGGGGGCGTCCGCTGAACAGATACTTCCTTCCGGGATGCCGGTACGTGGCCCGCTCGGGGTCCGGAAAGCCGTGGGCGCGCGCGGCCGCCGCGAGTCCGGCCCAGAGATCGGGGTCGAGGACGTGGGCAGCCTCACGGGGGTTCAGGAAGACGTGGGACGCCTCTGTCTTGAGCGCCGACACCAGGCCGATGTGATCCGAGTGGCCATGGGTGATGAAGAAGTCGGTGCGGCGGAGGTCGACGGAGAGCGCCTCCAGAGCCGCCCGCAGGACCTCCAGGCACTCGGGCCGGTTCATGCCGGTGTCAACTAGGAGAAACCGACCCTCGCCCCGGATCACATACGAGTTGATGGCCTTCAGCGGGTTCCCGGGGAGGGGAACTTGGATGCGATGGATGTCAGGGTAGACTTCCTCCGCCAATCGCGAATCCGCGCTGCTGCTGCCTCCTCCCCCTCCTGCCACCTGTGAGGGTGAACCGACGCGCACGTGCAGGTCAGCAGCCTCGCGCACTCTACAATTATTCGCAACCGTGGTCAAATCGTCACCCGGGGCAGTCCCCAGCGCCGGAAGGGGCCAGGCATGTCGTCCTTGCGGAGGAAAAAATCCTCTTCCCTCCTCATCGTGCCGTAACCCCGGAACCACCACATCTCTGCGGTGCCTCTACAGTCTGGGTCCTGAGTCCGGCTGAGCGACCCCAGCCGTCGCGCCGCCAATTCTGTCAAGCACTTCCGCGGGCCGCCCTTGACAGAGAATGCCGGGAGGCACATCTTGTGATGCGGAGTTTTCGTGCACCAATCCAGATGATTTCGATACGTGTTCGGGTCTCAGTGGACGTCCAGCGAGCTCATTGATCCCTAGGGATGGACAAGCAGCCTGGAAGGGCTCCCATGCCTCGGCGACGCCAACCGGTCAGCCTCCGAGATCCCGGGACGTTCTTACTCCCGCGGGATGCTCGCCTCGTTCCCCCTGCGCAGCGCACCGCAGCGCAGCCTCCTGGCTGGGGAGCGCCGCTGGCTCCTCCCCGCTCCCTCCATACGCCCCGCGAGACCAGGCCTTCGCGGTCACGGGCTCCACCTGGCATACTGGTTTCCGGAGCGGGTTGTCGTACAGCAGGGTGGCCTGGACGATCCACTCCATGCGGCCGTGCCCGGCCTGAGCCTTGAAGTAGTGCGGAACCGGAGGGTTCAAGACTCTGGGGAGGAAACTCGGATGGAAAAGCAGCCTTGGGAGGTCTTCCAGACGCCCTACCGACCCTGGTGGCTCCCTCGATCGCGGGGCGTCCGGGCGGTAATGGCGTGCATCGTCGTGTGGTTCGTCATTCAGCTCCTGATGAACCTGGGGGCCTTCGGGCGGGGCCCCCGACCCTGGATCCTGGGCATCCCGTTTGCGCTCTTCGTGAACCTCATCGTCACCCTGGCCGCCACGGTCGTCGCACTGACCCTGAATCGCCTCTGGCCGGACTTTTCTGAGCGAGCCGAAGATGCCCTGCGCCGAGCGGGGGAGGGAGGGCGGTAGCCATGTCCGTCACCGCAGCCATCATCCTCGTCACAGCCGTCTACTCGGCGGTCTGCCTCTGGATTGGCTACCTGGGGTGGAGGCGGACCCGGCTGACTCCGGTGGACTACTTTCTGGCCGGGCGGTCGCTGGGGACCTTCGTCCTTGCTCTCACCTTCATCGCCACGTACGCCAGCCTGTGGACCTTCTATGGGGCCGTCGGAGCCAACTATCGCCTGGGCCCCTCGTTCATGAGCGCCATGATCACGTGGAACCTCATCTGGCCTCTCATGATCTGGGTCATGGGGACCCGCCTGTGGGTCCTGGGGCAGCGATTTGGCTGCATCACCCCGTCGGATCTGTTCGCCGAATACTATCAGAGCGAGGCGATCCGCGTCCTCACCAGCGTGGTGGGGATCATCGCCCTCATCCCTTACATGAGCATCCAGCTCCTGGGGGGCGGACTGGCCTTCGAGGCGGCCACTGGCAAGGCCATTCCGTTCTGGGTGGGGGCGCTCTTCATGGCCGCCGTGATGATGGTCTACACCTTCGTGGGTGGCCTCCGGGCGGTGGCCTGGACGGACGTCCTCCAGGGAATCTTCTTCCTGGGGGTGATGCTCGCCCTTTCGGTGTGGATCCTGGGCCTTCCGGAGGGTGGAAATGCGTTCCGAGCCTCCGCCGCGGTCAACCCGAAGCTTTTCGACCCCACCAACTTCGGCTGGGGCCAGTGGCTGGGGTTCGTCTGCACCTGGGGGCTGTCGCCGCTCCTGCCGCATCTCATGCAGCGGTGCTTCATGGCGCGCTCCGCTCGTGTGATTACTCGCACCGCCGCCAGTCTGGCCATCCTGAGCCCGTGGGTGCAGACGGTGCCCGTCATGATCGTGGGCGTGGCAGCGGTGAGCATCCTGCCGGGCCTCAAGGGAGGAGACACGGACGCGGTCATTCCACTCCTGCTGGCGAAATACGCCCCCTACGTTGGAGCGGTGGTGGTGGCCGGGGCTTGGGCGGCGGGGATGTCCACGCTCGACTCGCAACTGCTCTCCGCCAGCTCGCTGGTGACCCGAGACCTCTACCGGTACGTCCGCCCCAGGGCCGACGAAAAGGAGGAGGCCCGCGTGGGGCAGCTCTTCGTGGCCGTGGTCACGGTGATCATGTATCTCTTCGTCCTGACGAGGCCAGGGTTCATCGTGGTCCTGGGCACGGCCGGTGCCGGAATCGCGATCGCCGGATATCTCTTCCCGGCGATCGGGGTGCTGTTCTGGCCGCGCGCCGGACGTGTGGCGGCCCTCGGCGGCCTGCTGGCGGGAGGTCTCGCTGCCTTCCTCACTTTCGCAGCGTGGCGTTTCCCGCTGGGGCTGCACAATACCCTGTGGGGGCTGCTGGTCGGCGCCGTGGTGTTCCTGGTCCTCGCTTACACGACGCCCCCCCTGCCCTATGCACAGCAAGCCCGCTTCCACGGGCTCCTGGCTGAGGCCATCGCTGGCGGCCGAAAGGCGGGTGGGCCCGAGGCCGCAACGGTGCCGACTCGGTAATCCCGAGAAGCAAGCCATCGGGGCGTCGCGTCCGGTGACACTGCAATCGGGCGGCGTCGGAATCCGGCGCCGCCCAGGCCGCCCGGCGAACGTGGGCGCGGCCAGGCCAAGTCTCCTCCGCGTCCACTGATAGATACGGGGGACCTCTCGTGTCCATCACCTTCCGGTACCTGGGTTGGGCGGCGTTCCAGATCACCCTGGAAGACAGTCGCCGCCTCCTCCTGGATCCCCTGCTGGCCGGCCGTCCCGATGACGATGTTCCCCCCAGCCCATGCAGGCTGGAAGAGTTTGACGGGACGGATCTCGTGCTGGTGACCCACGCGGCCGCGGATCACATCGGCCAAGCCTTCGACATTCTCCAGCGTGGCAACGCTAGGCTCGTCTGCGACGTCAGCACCCGGTTCAAGGCCCTGGCGGCGGGCATCGCCCGGGAGCGGATCTTCCACTTGGTGTCCGGGGTCGAGTACGCGTTCGACGGCCTGCGGGTAAAAGCCCTCCCGGCGCTCCACCTCTCCCTCACGCTCCTAGGCGAAAGCTCGTTCATCAATTCTCAGCCACTGAGCTACCTCATCACCACGCCGGGAGGCGTCCGAATCTTCTTCGGCGGAGACACCTCCATCAGCAAAGACCATCAACTCTTTGGCACACTCTACAAGCCCCACGTCGCCCTGCTGGGCGTCGGCGGGGTGAACGTGCTCGGCCAGTCCCTCACCGAGTTGCACCCGGACGAGGCAGCCCTGCTGGCCAAGTGGTTGCGGGTCCAAGTCGCGATCCCGATGCACTACCGCTTCGACGAGGGTGCGCGCTTCGCCAGGGAGCTGAAGAAACGGGCCCCGAAGGTCAAGGCCGTCGTGCTGAAGGCAGGCGAGTCCTACCGCTTCATTAGAGGAGGGCGCAAGTTCTGATCCATAATGATGCCTTAAACGAGGCGCCCTCCTCTTTTCCCCTCCCGGCGCACTTTTTCCATCTGGCGTCCCTGAGGGAGGTCGTGGCAGAATCCGCTACCAGATAGATCGACGCCTCGAAGTGTGAACGGCTGCACTGCATCGCAGGGAGGAGGTGGACCATGTCCCGGAAGGGCTTCCTGCTGTGCCTCGTCCTCACCGTTCCACTCGCCCTGGGGCTCTACGTCATGGCCGACCTGGCGGTCGCGGCCAAGGCGCGCGGGCCCACGCCGAAACCCGCCGCGCTGAAGCCCGTGGAGGTGAAGACGTGCTACGGATGCCACGCCGACATCGAGGGCTTCCACGCCAAAGGCAAACACGCCAAGGTCAACTGCGCGTATTGCCATGAAACCCTGGACAAACACCTCCAGGATCCGAGCGCCAGGCCCGTCACCCGGACGGAGCACGCGGCCTGTGACGCCTGCCACAAAGAACAGTACGAGTCCTTCGTGGTTCCCAACCTCCAGTCCAAGGCGCGAGTGGAGAAGGCGACCTTCAAGAGCCGATCCCCCCTGTTCGACAAGCTGATCATGCCCCGCGGCTTTTCCAAGGAGCACGCGGAACCCCGGAGCCACATTTTCATGCTGGTAGATCACCTGGCGGTGGACCGGGCCTACGGCGGCCGCTTCCAGTTCAAGGATTGGACGAAGATCAGTGACGCCAAGGGTGCAGAGAAGAACGCCTGGAGCGTCCTGGCGGACAAGGAGCCGAGCACCAGCGATCAGAAAGCCTTCCTCCCCCAAGTGGCCACGGCCGCGAATCCGGTGTGCCTGAGCTGCAAGACCCAGGACGACATCCTCAAGTGGAAGTACATGGGCGATCCCGATCCCGACGCCCAGTGGTCCCGGACCTCCAAGGTGGTCGAGTTCGCCCGGGACCTCACGCATCCCATTAACTGCCTCGCCTGTCACGACCCCCACTCCGGGGAGCCGCGGGTGGTCCGGGACGCCCTGATCAATGCCGTAGTGGACCGGGGCGAACGGACCTATCCGTACGACAGGGAGAAGAGCCAGAAGGTCACCCTGAAGAAGGTGACATTCCGGGACTTCCGGACCATCGGCATCCTCAACAAGCCCGATTCCAACCTCATGGGCGCCCAGTGTCACGTGGAGTACAACTGCAATCCTGGCCTGGATCCCAAGACCGGCCAAGCCATCGGGATGGCGGATCGCCGGACCAACTACTTCCCCTGGGTGAACGTCTTCGACATCAAGAAGAAGTACGAGGCGCAGAGCTTCAAAGACTTCCGGCACGCCATCGCGGGGACCCCCCTCACCAAGCTCCAGCACCCGGAGACGGAGACCTTCTGGGGCAGCGTCCACGAGTGGAAGGGGGTGGAGTGCAAGGACTGCCACATGCCCCAGGTCAAGACAAGGGCGGGGAAGACCTATACCTGGCATGGCCAGCGCTGGGCGCGGTACATGAAGAAAGACACCTGCGTGCGCTGCCACACGTACTGGACCGAGCAGGAAGCCGAGTACCAGATTGACGCCATCCAGAACTACATCCGGGGGAAGATGACCAAGGCCGAGTTCTGGTTGGCCCAGCTCACTGACAAGTTCGACGAGGCCAAGGCGGGGGGAGTGCCGGAGGAGGTCCTCAGACAGGCCCGGGACGCCCCCGACACCACCCACATCTATTGGGAGTGGTGGACGGCCGAGAACTCCGACGGCTTCCACAACCTGGCGATGGCCAGGGAATCGCTCGCCCGCTCGATCACGGCGTCCCAGGAGAGGATCGGGCTGCTGAAAAAGGCCCTGGCCGATCTCCGGGCCAGGAAGTAAGGCTGCCGTTGCGATCCGTCACGGTCTCTCTGGCGCCTTTCCGGGGCGTCCTCCGCTCCCGGGATCGGCGGGCAAAAGCTGGGCGCCCCGGAGCTGCTATCTCTCCGGCCTGTTGTCCCCGCCATTCAGTGGCGAGGGCATCATCCCACGTGACAGGGAGGGGTGAATGGTCCGCTCGCGCACCGTGGTGTCGTTCATCAACGCCGGGCACGTCATCGTGCACATGTTCCTCCTCATCTTCCCGACGGCCGTGCTCGGCATGGGGGGCGAGTTCGGGCGCCCCTACGGCGGCCTGCTGGCCCTCTCGACGGGCGCCTTCGTCGCCTTCGGCGCCGGGTCGCTTCCGGCGGGCTGGCTCGGCGACGTCTGGAGTCGCCGCAACATGCTGGGGGTGTTCTTCCTCGGGATCGGCGCCGCCACGGCGCTCACGGGGCTGAGCCGGTCGGCGACCGGATTGGCGGTGGGCCTCACGGCGATCGGGCTGTTCGCCTCGATCTACCACCCGGTGGGCACGGCCATGCTGACCACCCACGCCGAGAAGGTCGGGCGGGCCATCGGGATCAACGGGGTCTGGGGGAATATGGGGGTCGCCTTCGCCGCCCTCACCACCGGGGCCATCACGGAGTGGCTGGGCTGGCGCGCGGCGTTCATCCTGCCGGGGATTCTCGGCGTCCTGGTCGGCCTGGCGTTCCTCTGGCTGGTCCCGGATCAGCCGGCACCGGCCCAGGCCGCGGGCAGGAAGAGCCTGGACGTGCCGCCGAACGTCGTGGTGCGCGTGTTCGTCGTCCTGGCCCTGGTCACCGTGGCGGGAGGGGTCGTCTTCAACGCCACCACGGTCGGCCTGCCCAAGATCTTCGACGAGCGCCTGCACGCGCTGGCCCGCTCCCCCCTGCGCGTCGGCCTGCTTGCCTTCGCCGTGTACGTCATCGGCGCGACGGCGCAGCTCGTCGTCGGCCGCCTCGTGGACCGGTATCCCCTGCGGACCGTCTTCCTTCCCCTGGCGGCGCTCCAGGCGCCCTGCCTCTTCCTCGCCGCGGCCGCCCGCGACTGGATGATGCTGCTCCTGGCCGTCGGCATCATGTTCGGCGTCTTCGGCCAGGTCACGATCAACGATACCATGGTGGCCCGCTACACCACCGACGCCTGGCGGGCGCGGGTCTACGCCGTGCGCTACGTCCTCTCCTTCAGCGCCAGCGCCTCGGCCGTCCCCCTCGTCGCCTTCCTGCACCGGCGGCCCGGGGGGTTCGACCGGCTCCTCACGGTGCTGGCGGCCTTCGGTCTCCTGGTGCTCCTCGGCGCCGCCCTCTTTCCCCTCCGCCCGCAGGAGGTGCAGCCGGCCGCCTCGCGGGTCCCGGCCTGAGCGGACGACCTGGAGGCCGAACTACCGCTCGATCTTCCACACGGAGTCGAGGAGTGTCCCGTCCACCCACTTCACCACCGCCACGACCTGGCCGCTCCGCTGGGGGGGCCGCGGCCTGCCCCCGCAGATCCGATGCACTTCGGCCTGGATCTCCCGGATGTCCCGAATGGGGAGGTCGCTTCCCCTCACCGCCTCCAGCAGGTCCGTGCGCCGCGGGTTGATGGCGATCCCTCGTTCCGTGACGATGACATCGATGAGTTCCCCGGGTCCCGTGAGCGTGGTGACCTCGTCCACGATCACCGGGATGCGGTCCCGCACCGCGGGCACGGCCAGGATGGTGCAGCCCGCGAAGAGGCAGTTCTGCCAGCCGCCGATCCCGTGGAGCAGCCGTCCATCCGAATGGGTCACGACATTGGCGTTGAAGTGCACATCCACCTCCGTGGCTCCCAGGACCACCGCATCCACGAAGGTTCCGAAGAAGCCCTTCCCGTGATAGTTGTACGAGGTGAACGGACTGGTGGGCACATGGCGCGGGTTGTCCCGCATCGAGGCCACGCCGTCCAGGTCGAAGGTCTGGCCGTCCAGGATGTAGTCCGTCAGGCCCTCCTGGAGCATCTCGACCAGGTACTTCGTCGAGCCCCCTCGGATGAAGCGTGCCTTCACCCCCGCCCGCCGCATCATTTCCCGCAGGTAGATGGCGAAGGCGAGGGAGGTCCCGCCCGCACCCGCCTGGAAGGAGAATCCGTCCTTTAGGATGCCCGCGTCGCGGACAAAGCGGGCCGCCAGTTCGGCGATGAGGAGGCGGTCCGGGCTCCTGGTGATCTCGGTGGTGCCGGACACGATCTTGCGGGGATCGCCGATCCGGTCCACACACACGACGAAGTCCACGTTATTCCCCTGAATCTGCCACGGGATGGCGGGGAAGGGGACGAGGTGATCCGTGACCACGATGACCCGGTCGGCATAGAGGGAGTCGGCCAGGGCAAAGTAGAGCGAGCCGCAGGCCGCCGGGCCATGGACGCCATTGGCATTGCCGAAGGCGTCGGCGCACGGCGCCGCAATCACGGCGATGTCAATGTGCACCTCGCCGTCCTGGATGGCCTGCCACCGACCGCCGTGAGACCGGAGGACTCCGAGACCGCGCATCTTGCCGTCGGTGCAGTACTCCCCCAGGGGCCCGTTCAGGGACCCTTCGATGTGATGCACGACGCCGTGTTGCATGTGGGCGATGATCGGCTCGTGGCAGGGAAAGGAGGCGGAGGGAAACCACACCAGGTCCCGCTTCCCCATGCGCGCGCAGGCGTCAAAGAGCATGTTGCCCACGAGGTCGCCGTCCCGGAGGTGATGGTGGGTGGAGAGCGTCATGCCATCCTGGAGTCCGCACGCCTCCAGGGCCTCCACGAGCGACCCGACCCGCTTGTCGCCGCTGGCCGGGTAATCGGCCGCGGTGGGAATGGGCGGCGCGGCCTTCCGCCCGGCCGGCCGGGATCCATGCACCCCCCTGTACGGCTCCTGCTTCTTCCCGTTCACCACCTCCGGGACCCGCCGCCCCAGGGCATTCTCCCTGAATCCACCCGAGTCCGCTTTGCCTGCCATGGGACCCCCTCGCCGCGAAGTCCTGCCTCGCACCTGCGTCGGGAGGAGAGCGCCGACGCGCCTCCCGTCCTGCTACGACTGCGCTGCGTCCCTTTCTCTGGGGCCGGGCAGCGTCGCCGCCTCGCGGGCGCGCCAGTCCTTGGGAAGCAGCCCCAGGCCCTCGGCGATCCGCACGGTGCGCAGGGCCCGCTTCACCACCGGCGCGTCAATCATCTTCGAGCCGAGGGCCACGACGCCGAGTCCCCGCCTCTCCGCCTCCTCGAAGGCCAGCACGATTCGCCCGGCCTTTTCCACCTCCTCCGCGGACGGCGTGAAGGCCTCGTTGATGACGCGCACCTGCCGGGGATGAATGCAGCCCTTCCCCTCGAATCCCAGCCCCCTGGCTTCCAGGGAAGCCCTGCGGAGCCCCTCCATGTCGGTCAGGTCGGAGAAGACCGAGTCGCTGGGCGTCACCCCCGCAGCCCGCGCCGCGTTCACCACAATCTGCCGGGCCCAGAGGGACTCGCGCCCCTCCGGCGTCCGCTGGGCACCCAGATCGGCCGTGTAATCCTCCAGGCCGATGCTGAGGCCGACCACGTTCGGACTGGCCGTCGCGATGGCCAGGGCGTTGAAGCACCCCAGGGCGCTCTCGATGATGGGCATGAGGAAACATGGGCTCTCGAGGCCCGCGGCCCGGCGGAGCTTCTCCGCCCGGGCCTCCACCGCCTTCACCTGCTCCGCTGTTTCCGCCTTGGGGATGAGGATGACGTGCACGTTCTGCGGAACGACGGCGTCCAGGTCGGCGAGCCCCAGCTCCCCCTGATTGATGCGAACCATCCGTTCGCACGGACCGAAGTCTACGGCGCGGAGGGCGTTGCGGACCAGGAGGCGGGCGGCATCCTTCTCCGCCGGGGCCACCGCGTCTTCCAGGTCCAGGATGATGGCATCGGGTCCGTGCAGTCTGGCGTTCAGGAAGTGCTTGGGTTCGTTGCCCGGCAGGTAGAGGCGGGAACGCCGGAGGCGCTCGCGCGTGGTCCGGGCGGAGAAGCCCGGGCCGGGCGCCGGCAAGAAGACCGAGCCGTTCCCCACCCCCGCCCGTGCCACCGCCGCCTCCAGTCGGGCCGCGATCACAAAGTCCAGGGCGCCCTCGTCCTCCACGGTGACCGTCGCATCCGTGACGCCCAGGGCCTCCAGCACTGCCCGGCAGGTCGCCCGCACGGCATGGCCGTACATCGCCTCCACCTTGGACCTGACCTCGAGGTCGAGGCCACCCCCCGTCCGCGCCTCCACCCGCACCCAGCAGTCGGCGCGAACTCTTTCCCCCCGCTGCCCCGCTTCCCCAACGCCGTTCATCTTTGCCTCCCCGCATCGACGAGGAACCACCCCGCGGGCCGTGACCGGGTTCCGACGCCTCACGGGACAGCCGGATTCACCGGGCACTCACATACCGCGAGACGATGTCCACGATCTCCTTCTTGCGCTGGGCATAGGCCTCTTCCGACATCATGTCGCGGCGAAAGACCGTGCCGAACGTGTACCGGTTGGTGACGTGGAAGAGGGACAGGGCGCTGATCGTCATGTGAAGCTCCACGGGATCAATGTCCGATCGGAGCACCCCCGCTTTGGCACCCCGATGCAACACCTTCCTGATCGCATCAATGATGGAAAGGTTGAGGCTGGAGATGGAGTCCGAGCGCGAGAGGTACTTGCCTTTGTGAATGTTCTCGACCACCACCAGCTTGGCGAGCTGCGGGTTCCTCCAGTGATAATCGCAGGTGAACTCCGCCAGGAGCCGGATGGCCTCGAGGGGCGGAAGGTCGTCGAGCTTCAACTGCTTCTCGGCCTCGCGAATCTTTCGATACGCGTTTTCCAGGACGGCAATGTACAGCCGCTCCTTGCTCTTGAAGTAATAGTAGATCATCCGCTTGTTGGTGCGGGTCCGGGCCGCGATGCGGTCTATGCGCGCTCCATTCAGCCCCCGCTCCATGAATTCCCGGGTGGCGGCGGCCAGGATCTTGGCCTTCGTGCGTGCCGCATTCCTCCGCCTGGGTGGGGCCGGCCTGGCCACCGGGTTCGTCCGTTCCAGCTTCAACCGACGGTCCATAACCGGCCGTCCTCTGGGCAGCAGTCGGGGGGACTGTAGGCCCGATCTCGCGCGGAACCCTCATCCCGAGGCGACGATCCACGGGCCTCGCGCCCGAGGGCATGGACGAAGCAGCGAACCTCGGCCGGCGGCAAGCGCACGGTCGCTCATCGCCCCCCGGGGTCCCGGGTCGGCCTGCCCCTCCGCCGCAAGGGAGAGCGATACCGGCTCTCCCTTGCGGCGTGGGATCCTCCCCGGCCCGCCCCTCAGCCGCCGATGGAGACGGGCAGACCCGGCGGCTCGGTCGTGGATGCCAGTGGCGCGCTGGTGAGATGCCCCTACTTTTCCAACGATGCCTCCGCCTCTTTGACCGCGCGCAACACCTTGTCGATCCATGTTCGCCCAACCTGTTGTTCCAGGTACGCAATCACCGGGGGCTGCGCCGCCGCCCGGAACTGGGCCAGCTCGGCGGGTGTCGGGACGTACACCTCCATCCCCTTGTCCTTCAAGAACTGGAGGCCGACGGCATTGTCCAGGTTGTCGATCCCGTTCTCGGACACCGCCGAGGTCAAGGCCGCTCTCTTCAGGATCGTCTGGTACTCCTTCGGCAGGCTCTGGAAGAACCGCTCATTGATGAGCATGAAGCTCACGCCGAAGGTGTGCCCATCCATGGTCATGTACTTCTGCACTTCGTACAGCTTGGCGAACTTGATCGCGGAGATCGGGTTCTCCTGCCCATCCACGACCTTCTGCTGGAGCGCGGTGTAGGTCTCGGGCCAGGGGATGGGCGTGGGGGCGGCCCCCAGAGAGCGCACGAGGGTCATGTAGACCGGGTTCTCCATCACCCGGAACTTCAGCCCCTTGAGGTCCGCGGGGGTCTTGATGATGCGCGCGGAGTTCGTGAAATTCCGGAAGCCGACCTGGGCGTAGGTCAGAATGCGCATGCCGGTCTTCTTCAGGCACTCCTCCGCCAGCTCCTTGCCGAAGGGACCCTCCAGCGTCCGATAGGCCACCAGGTACGACGGGAAGAGATAGGGGATGTCGAACACCTGCGCTTCCTTGCAGAACCCACTGAAGGGGCCGGACAGCATCCCCACCTGGACGCTGCCGAGCTTGACCGCCTCGGCGATCTCCCGTTCGCCGCCGAGCTGGCCCGCGGGGAACAGATTGACCTTCACGGCGCCCCCCGTCGCGCTCTCGACCATGGCCTTGAAGACCGTGGACCCCGCGGCCTTCCGCGACGTATAGATGTCCGGGGGGTCGGAATGACCGAGCCGGATCTCGAACTGGGCGGCCTGAACGGCCGGGGGCCCGCCGGGGACCAGCCCGGCCAGCAGCAGACCCATCCCCACTACGACCGCCGACACGTGCTTACACATGGTGCGTTCCCTCCTCCGCGCATCTGACGTTGTTCACAGGATGTACCGCGTTCCGGGTGATTCGAGGACCGTTTTCACCTCCCTTCATGGAGCGCCGAGGGCCGTACACGACGCGTCACCGGTATCCGAACAGTCGTGGGACAGCCGTGGAGACCTCGGGCACGTAGGTGACGAGGAACAGGACCACGATTTGCCACAGCAGAAACGGCCAGACCGCACGGACCACGCGCTCCAGGGAGATCCGGGCGATCCCCGTCACGACGAAGAGGCACACCCCCACGGGTGGCGTCAGCAGCCCGATGACCAGGTTCAGCACGACAACGAAGCCGAAGTGCAGGGGGTCCACGCCGTAGGTCGCCGCAATGGGGGCCAGGATGGGCACCAGCATGATCATGGCTGCCGAAAGATCCACCAGAGAACCGACGATCAGCAGGAAGATATTGATGATCAACAAGAACATCCACTGGCTGGGCGCCACGGCCTTCAGGAAGTTCGCCACCAGCCTTGGCACCTGCTGGGTGGTGAGGATCCAGGAGACGGCGTTGGAGGTTGCGATGAGCATGAAGACGACGGAGGTGGTCACGCCGGATCGCACCAGCGCGGGGGGGATATGCGCCCACTTCAGCTCCCTGGTGACGAACAGGCCGATGAGGATGGCGTAGGCGACCGCCACGGCGGCAGCCTCGGTGGCGGTGAACACGCCTCCCAGGATGCCCCCGACGATGATCACCGGCATGAGCAGGGCCGGGATGACGTGCCAGAATCGCACCAGCAGCTCGCGCAGGGGGAGTGCCTGGGGGCGCACGGGGTAGCGCCGGCGGCGGGCAATGACGTAGGCGATGGTCATCATGCCCGCACCCATCAGCACGCCCGGGATGACGCCCGCCAGGAACAGGCCCGCGATGGAGACGCCGCCGGCCGCCAGGGCATAGATCACCATGGGGATGCTCGGTGGGATGATCGGTCCGATGGTGGAGGCGCCGGCGCAGACCCCGCTGCCGAAGTCCACGTCGTACTCCTTGGCCATGCTGGGAATCAGGACCGCCCCCAGGGCCGCCGCATCCGCGACGGCGGAGCCGCTGATTCCTGCGAAGATCATGCTCGCGACAATGTTGACGTGCGCCAGCCCGCCGCGGATGTGCCCGACCAGGGCATCCGTGAACTTCACCAGGCGGTCGAGTATCCCGGAGGTGGTCATCAGCTCGCCGGCGAGAATGAAGAAGGGAATGGCCATGAACACGAAACTATCCACCCCCGTGAACATCCGTTGAGGCAGCAGCCAGAGCGATACCTGCCCCCAGGCCAGGATACTGCCTATAGCCGCCAACCCGAGGCTGAAGGCGATGGGAATCCCGATCAGCGTGGTCGCCAGGAAGGTCAGGCCCAGAATCGCCAGCATGCGTTTCTCCCGTGCAGGCCGGCCTTAGCCGTCCTGTCGCGGAACACCCGTCGCAGGCGTCGCCAGTTGGATCAGCATCAGCAGGCTGCCCACGGGGATGGCGAGATAGGGCCACGTCATCCGAATCTCCAGGACAGGGCTCAACTGATCCCACAAATTGGCGACCAGATAGAATCCATAGCTCATCACGATGAGCAGGAAGGCGGCCACCCCGGCCCGCGCCACGCCCCACAACCAGGCGGCCAGCCGCGGCGGCGCCCAGTTCAGCACGAACTCCACGCCCACGTGCAGCCCTTGGTGGACCGCCAGGCTGGCGCCCAGGAACCCCAGCCAGATCATCACGTACCGGCCAACCTCCTCCGACCAGCCGAGCGGGGACAACAAGACGTAGCGGAAGATCACGCTCGCCACCACGACCACGACCAGGAAGGCCATCAGTACCATCATGACCAGTTCCGTGCCCCGCCTCAGTGCCGCGCTCACCTTCTCGAGCATTTTCCCTCCGAATCCTGCGTACCCACAACGACAGCCTCATCGCCGCTCGGGATCGTCTCCCCCACCTCCGGGTTCAGCCCCCGTCGAACATGGGCAAGAACAGCACCTCGTCGCCGTCCTTGAGGAGGGCCTGGGGCCGCTCGTGCGGATCCACAAGCGAGCCGTTCAAGACCACGAGGATGCTGGCCCCGATCTCACCAAGAACTGTCGTCCAGAAACCGCCCCCCTCCGCGGCGAGACGCTCAACCATCCCCAGGAGCGACTCCCCGTCGGGGACCGAGACGCACATCTCCCCGGAACCGGTAGGGGTGAGGTTCAAGTTCTGGCATACCCACCGGGTCAGCTTCACTTTCACCAGGGGCATAAGGGTTCACCCTCCGACCGCCGCCCCGCTCACACGCTGGCCCAAGGTGGCACCCCTCGACGCCTCGCATGACATTGCCAGATCGGGAATGAGCTTCTCCAGGCCCAGGGACTCCAGGGTGTGGGGCAACGGCTTGCCCGTGGCGGGGTCCCAGCCCATCAGTTCGAAGTAGAAGCTCTTCATCCAGGAAAAGTAGGGCGCAATGGCTTTCCCCTTCGCCGGCCCGTCCGTGGGCGTGGATCCGTATCGGGGGGACGGCGCCTCCAGCGCCGGGTCGAGACCGTGCCGAAAATTGAAGACCCGGAGCTGATTGATGACACGTCGCCCGACCGTAAAGGCATCGGCCACGGTAAGCCCTCTGCCGGTAACGGCGTCCAGACAATCCAGCGTCAGGCTGGGATTCGTGGGAATGAACCGGCACAGTGGCAGGCAGTCAATGAAGACGAACCATCCTTCCATCTTGGCGTTTCCCGCGGCCACCTCCCACGGGGAGAAGGGGTTGGTGAGGGGGGGATGGCCAAAGACATCGGGCGAGGCGACCCGCGCCGCCGACTGGAGCGTCCCGGTCGCCGACACGCAGGTATCCAGCAGTTCGGTCCAGGAGGCACGGTGGTCGTGCCCCCGAGGGGTGGCCCCTTTGAGGACGTACACGCCCAGCGCAGGCGCCTCACCCCCCACCCGTTCCGCGGCCCGCTTCACCCCCTCCGCCAGCAGATCGCCGATCCCTTCGCGCCGGCTGATCTTTTCCAGCAGCGTCCTGGCCGCCTCCACATTGCCCCAATGCATGTCCAGGCCGTCCAGGTCCTTGCGCGTGAGGATCCCCTTCTCGTAGCACTCCATGACCCAGGCGATGATCCAGCCCGCCTCGTTGACATCCAGGCCCAGGCGATCCGTCACATCCGTGAGCATCAGCACGGCCCCGGGGTCGGTATTCCCGATGACCGGACCCCAGGCGGCCATGCATTCGTACTCCGGCTCCTCGCCCCGGTAGCCGGTGTACGGCCCCTCGGTGACCTTCATGTATTTCGTGTGCACCAGGCCGCAGGCCCAGCATGGCTTATTCCGGTGCTCGAAGCGCCCGCGCATATACTCGGCGTCCATGCTCGCGTGCTCGGGGAAAACGCTGGTCGTGTAGTTGCGGACCGGGAGAATGCCGCTCAGGGCGTAGGGAGAAAAGACCCCGCCCGTCCCCCACTTGTAGAGCCGTCCGCCCTTAGCGCGTATGGCCTCCTGGAGCAATCCCCTCGCCTTCTCCGCGAGGCGGGCTCTGTCGTGGACAGCCACGGCCTGCTGACCACGCGTGACCGCGACCGCCTTGAGGCGCTTCGCCCCCATCACCGCTCCGCAGCCGTTCTTGGAACAGATGTGCCCCTGGTCCCCGGCGACGACGGCATAGCGGACCCGGTTTTCTCCCGCCGGGCCGATCCCGAAGGCGCTCAGGCGTCCCGTCGCGCCCAGGTCCTGACGGATCGCCTCCTCCATCTCCCAGGTGTCTTTTCCAAGGAGGGGCGTGGCATCCCGCAACTCGGCCTTGCCATCCCCGATGTGCAGATACACCCAGCACGGAGAACGGCCCTGGATGACGACCGCATCGGAGCCGGCAAACTTGAGGAAGGCCCCCCAGAATCCATTGGCCTGCGTGGAGACACCCAGATTCGTCATGGGCCCCTTCGTCACCAGCGAGAAAGTGCCGCTGCCAGCAACGGGAGTGCCCCCCATCGGGCCGGAGGCCATAATGATTCGGTTCTCCGGGTCGTCCCACTCCACTCCCGGCGGCACCTCACGGTACAGGTACTCCACGCCCAATCCCGTCCCGCCCAGGTACTTCTCCGCCACCTCGGCCTCCAATGACTCCTCCCGGATGTCGCCGGTGCCGAGATCCACGCGGAGGATTCTGCCCATGTACCCGAAGAGCCGTGTGCTCACCGTACTCCCCCTGCTCCTCCCCGCCTACAGCCGGTGACCCAGGGCCGCCGCCTCGTGCATGGCCTCCAGCGCGGTGCGCGGCTGGACGCAGTCGCCGACGAGGAAGACCGGCGGGCCGTCAGGTTCCGCCCACAAGGCTTCGGCCACGTCGCTGACGGGCAGCATCGGGCGCGTGGGCACGATAAGATCAATGTCCTTGAGCTCCCACCGCTCCCGCCCGTTCCACAGCACGGCCTGCCGCTCGCCGAGGGCCTCGACGGTGGTCCCGAGGTGGGCCAGGACGTTCGGCCGGGCGAGCAGGTTCTCGACGTAGAGCCATCGCGGCCGCACCCCGATCTCTGCGGCCAGCGCTCTGCCCGCTTCCGTCACCACGACTTCCGCGCCACGCTCGGCGAGCACATGCGCCACGCCGACGCCCAGGACACCGCCGCCGATCACCAGGGCTCGCCCGATGCCATCCACCGGACGGCGGAGCACCTCGAAGGCATCCACGGCAGGGCTCTCCGCGAGGCCCGGAATCTCCGGCACCCCCGGACGAGCACCCGTGGCCACGACCACCGCGTCCGGCCGCTCACCCCGGACGGTCTCAGCCGTCGCCTCGACCCCGAGGACGAGGCGGGCACCGGCACGCCGCGCCGCACCGGCCAACCACGCGATGTGCCCGGCCATCTCGTGCCGGCCCGGAACACGCCGGCAAAGAAGGAGCTGGCCGCCCGGCTCTGCCGCCCGCTCGAAGACCGTCACGCTATGGCCCCGCAGGGCGAGAAGGCGGGCGGCCTCGAGTCCCGCCGGCCCCGCGCCCACGATGACGACATGCCCGGCCCGCGGTGCCGGCCGGATCGCATACTCCCGCTCGCGGCCGGTGACGGTATTGACCACACACACGATCGGCGTCTGACGCCCGAGCATGTCAATGCAGCCCTGGTTACAGGCGATGCACGTGCAGATCTCGTCGAGCCGCCCCTCCCGTGCCTTGTTGGCGAATTCGGGGTCGGCGTGCAAGGCGCGCCCCAGCGTCACGAAATCCGCGTCCTCGGCTTCGAGCAGGTGTTCGGCCACGCTCGGATCCGTGATCCGTCCGGCCACACTGACCGGGATCCGGACGTGCGCCCGGATGGCCCGGGCCAGGGGGGCGAGCACGCCCTGGGGCATCTCCATGGGCGGCACGATCCAGTGGCCTGACTCGTTCATCCCCGCAGAGATATCCAGGAGGTCAACCCCCGCTGCTTCCAGATGCGGGGCGATCTCGCACACGTCTTTGTTGGTGAGCGCCCCCTCCAGGTGCTCGTCGCCGCTGATGCGGTAGAGAAGCGGAACGTCAGGGCCGACCACGCGGCGCACCGCCGCAATGACCTCGAGGGGGAAGCGGAGGCGGCCGGCGAGATCGCCGCCGTACTCGTCTTCCCGTCTGTTGCAGTACGGGGACAGGAACTGGCTCAAGAGATAGCCGTGAGCGCCGTGAAGCCCGATGAAGTCAAAGCCGGCCTCCATGGCGCGGCCGGCCGCCGCCGCAAAGCGCGCGACGATCTCGGCCATGGCTTCGCGATCCAGGGCGCGGGGCATGGCGCCGCCGGTCCCCTGGCACGGCACCGGCGAGGGGGCCCAGGGTTGCAGGCCGCTCACCTCCGGATTGGCCAGGCGGCCGCCGTAGTTCAGCTCGGGGCCAATCCGCGCCCCGTGGCGGTGGACCGCCTGGGTGAGCCGGCGGAGGCCCGGGATCACCTCGTCGCTGTGCAGACCCATCTGGAGCGTGCGGCCCTTGCCGCGGGGATCCACGTATGTCGCCTCGGTGTACATCGCCCCCGTCCCGCCGCGCGCTCGCGCCTCCAGGTAGTCGATGTAGCGCTGGGTCACGCGGCCGTCGGCGGTGCAGTAGTTGCGCTCCATGGGGGATCCGATGATCCGGTTGCGCACCTGCAGCCGACCGATCCGCCCGGGCGCGAACAGGCGGGGGAACCTCACGCCGCGCTCCTCATCCCCACGCTCGCCCGGCCCCCTACATCTCGAACAGCACCTTCACGCTCTGGCCGTCGTGAAAGGCGTCGAAGGCTTCCTTGGCCTGATCCAGGCGAAACTTCCGGCTGACCAGCGGCGCTCCCAAGACCTTCCTGTATTGCACCCAGCGGATGGCCCGTTGATACCACTGAGGGGTGCTCGCCACATCGCCCATCACCGACAGGCCGCTTCGCATCAGGGTGAGGGGGCTGAGGGTTGCTTCGGGGTAGAGGCCAAAGAGCATCACACGGCCATAGGCGCCGGCCAGCTCGAGCGCCTGGCCCACAGTCGAGGGATGGTTCGCCGCCTCCACGACGACGTCGCAACCCAGTCCATCCGTCAGCTCCTTCACGCGTTTCCCCACCTCTTCCCTGCTCCCGTTGATCACGTAATCGGCGCCGAGCTGCTTGGCGATCTCAAGGCGCGTTCTGTCCCGATCCAGGCCGATGACGATGATGATGGAGGCGCCGGCCGACCGGAAGGCCTGGAGGTGGAGCAGGCCGATGGAGCCCGGTCCGATGATGGCGACCGTGTCCCCCACGCGTGGCTTGACATGTTCCAGGGTCCGAACGGCAAGGGTGATCGGCTCGAGGAGCGCGGCGTCACACATCGAGATTCCGCCGGGGAGCTTCCGTGCGACCCAGGACGGCACGGCGCGGTACTCGGCAAAGGTCCCATCGCAGGTGATCCCAAGGTGCCGCCACTGCTGGCACATGTTGGGGTGGCCGCCCGCGCAATGCGAGCACTCCCCGCAGCCCCAGAGCGGGATCAGCCCGACCCTGTCGCCCTCTTTGAGTGTTTTGACGCCCTCGCCCACTCCGGCAATCACCCCGGCCCCTTCGTGCCCCATGATCATCGGGACCGGCACAGGGACCCGCCCCTTGTACCTATTCTTCAGGATCATCACGTCGGTGTAGCAGATCCCTGCCGCCCCCATCTTGACCAGGACTTCCCCGGGCCCGGGCCGCGGAATGGGCAGCTCCCTGACATCGAGGGATTCCGCCTCGGCGCTGCTCTTCATGACGGCTAACATCGCTCCGCCTCTCTTCTGGCGTTATCCTGCCCTGAGGCCTCGCCCGGGATGCCTCCAGCCCTCCGGCCCAGCAGGCGCAGGGGTACGCGTCACGCCGCGGGCGCGAACACGATCTTCACGGCCTCGCAACTTCGCATCAGGGATATCCCGGAGACCGCCTCGGCCAGGCGCATGCGGTGCGTGATGAGCTGCACGGGCTGCACTTTCCCGGTGCGAACGAGACGGATGGCTTCGGCGAAATGTCTCCGAACGGCCGCCACGACCCCCAGCCAGGCGAGGTCTTTGCGCATGACACTCAAGGCGTCGATCTCTGTGGACCGCGCCAGCCCGAGAGTCACCACGGTTGCCTTGCCGCCGGCGATGTCCAACGCCGTCTGCACGGCCTCGGGGGTACCCGCGGCCTCGATGACCAACGCCATCCCCACCCCGTCCGTGAGGCTGGCTGCGTGCTCTCGCGCCCCCTCCCGGTCCGCAACCACGGCTACGTCGGCCCCGAGTCTGCGGGCCAGATCGAGCCGCTTCTCGTCCCCCGGCCTGCCCACCACGAGAATCGGGCACAGACCGGCAGCGCGCAGCACCTGCAGGTGCAGCAACCCCAGCGGCCCCGGCCCGATGATTGCCGCCGGCTGCCCCGGGCTCGGTCTCGCCCGTTCGCAGACATGGACCACGGTCGCCAGGGGTTCAAGAAACGCGGCGCTTTCGCACGACACCTCCTCGGGCAGCGGGAGGAGGGATGCGGCGGGCACGCTGAGGTACTCGGCGTGGGAGCCGGCTCGGGTGAGGCCGATATGGTGCCACTCCGGACAGAGGTTGTAGTTCCCGCGCAGGCAATGGAAACAGCTTCCACATCCGCTCACCGCCTCGATCCCCACGCGCGTTCCAGGTGCGGGTCCTGCAGCCCCCGGTCCCAGCTCCACCACCTCGCCGGAGGCTTCATGGCCGACGATCAGCGGGAAGGGCATGGGGCGCTTCCTCCCTCTGTAGACATCGTCGTAGACCAGGAGTTCGGTCCCGCACATTCCCGAGTGCTTGATCCTGACCAGCGCCTCGCCGGGGCCGGGCACAGGGACCGGCACCTCCGCGACGACCATGTTGCCGACACCGGGCGCCGTCTTGACAAACGCCTGCATGGCCTACTCTCCTCCGGGCGGCTGCTCCTCCGTGAGAAAATCGGCAATGTCCCAATAGCCGGTCCTCGGCATCGGCAAATCGCCACGCGTCCGCACTTCGAGCAAACAGGCGACACCTAGATTCAGGCACTCCTTGAGGGCCTGGGGCAGCCGGTCAGGGTCTTCCACCAAGCGCCCCTCGATGCCGTGGGCCTTCGCCAGGAGCTGGAAATCCGGATTGTAGGGTGTTCCATCCGGCCGCGTGAATTCCGTGCCGTACGTGTTCTTGAAGAACGCCTCGCCCATCGTGCGGATCGTCGAGAAACAGTAGTTGTTGAAGAGGACCCAGATCACGGGCAAGCCAAGTTCGACGGCTGTCGCCAGCGCGCCACAGGCCGACATGAGGCCCCCGTCGCCGACCAGCGCCACCACGGGCCGCTCCGGACAGGCGAGCTTGGCTCCGATCGCGGCGGCAGGCGCGAAGCCCATGGTCGCCATACCGCCGCTGGTGATGAAGCTGAGAGGGCGTCGCGTCACGAGTTGCTGGCCGGCGCCGTTCTTGTTCCAGCCCACGTCGGTGACAACGACGGTGTCCCCCGGAAGGGCCTGGTTCAGTTCGAAGAGGAGCCTGGCCGGATGGATCGGCCGGCCCGCATCGCGCTGGTCCCCGGCCAGTTCGCGCAGCCAGGCCTGTCGCCGGCTCTCCAGGTCTGCAAAACGAGAGGATTCGCCCCAGTTGCGGCGGGGGGCCCGATCCCGCAGTCGTCCTCCCAGCTCCCCCAGGCTCGCCTTGGCATCGCCCACGATTCCCACGGCAACCGGGTAGGTCTTACCGATCTCCTGCGGGTCCGCATCGATTTGAATCAGGCGCGAGGGAGGAATGGCAAAGGTATACCTCGGATTCCATGAACTGCAGTCCGCCTCGCCAAAGCCCGTGCCGATCGCCAGAATGACGTCCGCGTTGCGGGTCGTCTCATTCGCCAGGCGCGTCCCCCAAATTCCCGTGACCCCCACGGAGAGCGGGTGAGTCTCCGGAAAGGCGCCTTTCCCCATCAGGGTGGTCGCGACGGGGATCCCGAGGTATTCGGCCACCGCCTTGAGCTCCTCCCACGCCTCCGAGAGGTGTACCCCACCCCCGGCATACAATACCGGTCTCTCTGCCCGCAAAAGCAGTTCCGCAGCGGCGGCAATGTCCGCCTCGGCCCCGGCGACCCGATGCTGGCCCGGCCGGCGGCTGGCCAGCGTCGGAACAGCGCCCCTCACGGGGCGCGAGAAGACGTCCATGGGCACATCGATCAACACCGCACCCGACCGACCGGTTTGGGCGAGACTGAGCGCCCTCGGCAGCACGTCCGGCAAAAGCTGGGGGTCGTCCACCCTCCAAACGCGCTTGCAGATGGGCCTGAAGATGTCTCCCTGTGATGCGTCGGCATGAAAACGGATGCACTGATGGCCTTCGCGGGCGTGGTTGTACGAGGGCGTGTTGCCGGAGATGACGACCATCGGCGTCAAATCCGCGGCGGCGGTCGCCACTCCCGTCAGGGCGTTGGTGAGACCCGGCGATAAGTGAACCAGGACCACGGCGAGCTTGTGCGACACTCGGAAGTAGGCATCCGCCGCGTGCGCCGCCAGTTGCTCGTGCCGAAAAGAGACGAAGTCTATCCCCACCTTGGGAAGCGCATCAATCAAGGCGTAGTTCGTATGGCCGCACTGGCCAAAGACCTTGGTCACGCCCTCCTGCTTGAGGCATTCGGCAAAGAACTCGGCTCCGTTCATCCTGAGGCCCTCCGTACTGGATTCAACGGCATCCCGGACGCGGTATTTCCGTCACCAGGCCTTCGAGCCCGAATGGAGTGTCCGGGTTCTGCGGCCGGCAAGCTGCCCAGGGCGGGCGCCGGCTTTGCCGATTGGCTGTCGTGCCGGGTCCGAAGGAAGGTATCGAGGCGAGGGGAAGGGTATCGGAATGGGCCCGTTGAGGGCGGTGTGGCGGAAGGGGGTCCCAAGAACTCCCCGTGCTGCGCCGCCCGAATCCATCCTTGCGGACCTGGGATCCTGGGGACCTGAACCAGGGCAACCCTGCTTTCCACGCTTCCCGCCATTGAATCCCGCGTGGCACATCCCCGAGGGTTGAAAAGCGTGCCGCAGTGTCGGGAGGTGGGCGAGATGTAACTCAACGGTTAGTTAATGTCAAGACAAAAATCGCCAGGCAGGGCAATACCGCGTGAGCCGTTCAGCAAGAGGGAGTATGGCGCTTCAGTAGGATGGTAGATCCCACCTGCGGCGGAGGCTCAGGAACGAAGGTGAGAACCGCACGCCTTGTGCGACTGCCCCGCCGGCTGTCGGGTCAAAGTGCGGGCCAAGGGATACCTCGCCGCATACGGCTGATGGGAAGTGAATGTGAAGCTGACCCACGACGATTCCGCCGTGGTCAGCGAACGCCCCCCAGAATCACCGTCTCGTAGGCGTAGAGGGCGGGCGAGCCGCCGGTGTGGACGAAGAGGACGTGCTCTCCCTTCTTGAAATACCCCGTGCGGGCGAGGTCAATGAGCCCCGCCATGGCCTTGCCCGTGTACACCGGGTCGAGCAGGATCGCCTCGGTTCGGGCGAGCATCCGGACGGCCTCGACCATGCCTTGGGTGGGCAGGGAGTATCCGGGGCCCACGTAGTCGTCGAAGCAGACGACGGCCTCCCGCGGGAGCACGCCCGGGGCCCCGACGTGGGCGGCGGTGCTCGTGGCGAGCCCGTAGACGAGCTCTTCCTGCTGCAGCTTCGGGCGGCTCACGTTGATCCCCACTACGGGGATCCCGCTGTTGTTCCCGCACAGGCCCGCCACGAGACCCGCGTGGGTGCCGGCGCTCCCGCTGGCGCAGACGACCCGGTCAATGCGGATGCCCAGCTCGAAGGCCTGGGCGAGGATCTCCTGGGCGCAGGCGACGTATCCCGTCGCGCCGATGGGGTTGGAGCCCCCGGTCGGAATGATATACCCCTTTCGCCCCACCCGCTCCAGCTCGTCGGCCACTCCCTGCATCGCCTGGAGCAGGTCGCTTCCGCCCGGGACCACCTTGATCTCCTCGACTCCGAGGAGGCGATACAGGAAGTTATTCCCGCTGGCCTCGGTCTTGTAGCTCCCGGGCACCCGTTCCTCGAGGACGAGCCGGCACTTCATCCCCTCCACCACCGCCGCGGCCAGGGTCAGGCGGGCATGGTTCGACTGCACCGCGCCGCAGGTGATCAGGGTGTCGGCGCCCTGCAGCAGGGCATCGGCCACCAGGAACTCCAGCTTCCTCGTCTTGTTGCCGCCGGCCGTCAGCCCGAGGAGGTCGTCCCGCTTGATGTAGATCTCCGGGCCGCCCAGCAGCCTGGATAGTCGCTCCAGCTTGTGCATCGGCGTCCAGCCCTCGGTGTACCTGCGACGTGGAAACCGGGCAAGATTCATGGCCAACCCCCAGGGAAAGGGTTGATGGAGCGATCCCCCGCGTGAACGTCAGCCCGAGGCGAGGCCTCCCGGCCTGCACCGCCACGGGACATTCCCCTACGCGGAACAAGGGTAGCCTATCAGATGAAAATCCGCGTGACAACCTCGCCCTCGGAGTCTTGCGCACCCACATTCGTGCGCGCCCTCGGACCCTCCACAGATTTTCCCTTGACACCCCTGACGCGGCGACCTATCTTATGAGTGGTTTTTTATATGAGGAGATTTTGAATCGTGCCGTTCCGGCCGTCATTCGTGCAGCGGTTCTTCAAGGTCCTGGGGGATGAAAACCGGTTGCGGATCCTGCAGGCGCTGGATAGCGGCGAGCGATCGGTGTCGGAGATCGTGGAGCGGACGGCGCTCCCTCAGACCCTCGCCTCCTTTCACCTGCGCATCCTGCGCGAGGCCGGCGTCCTCGCCACCCAGCGCCGGGGGCCGTTCGTCTATTACCGGCTGGCGGATCCCTCGCTCCTCAACCTGCTGGAGGCCTGCGGGAAGTACGCGGAAACCCTGACGGATGCCAAGGCAGCACCGGATTTCCAGTGGCCGCCCTGGGCCAGGATGTGTCGGATGATGAACCCGCGGAGGAGGTGAGGCGCAGTGCCGATGTGGGGTGGGTATGGGGAGCCGCCGTGGGGCGCGTTCGGGTGGATCTTCCCCTCATCGGACTGCTCTCCCTGGTGGTGATGGTTCTCATGTGCATCTGCACGATGGGCGGCATGCCCGTCTTCCGCTGCATGAGCAGTGACAGTGCCCACGGCACCGGAGGGGTGGGGGATCTGCGGCGGGAAGTGCGGGAACTGAAAGAGGAGATCCGGAAACTCCGGGAAGAAACGCGAGGAGGGTAGTCCCATGGACCCCAAAGGAATGAGGCCGCCCATGCCCGAAGGCATGGCCATGCCGCCCATGATGCAGCAGATGATGCAGAAGATGATGGAGGGCACGAAAGAGTTCAACCCCATGGCCATATGCCAGGCCATGATCGCCTCAGTGGGCAAGGCGGCCGAGATGGCCGCCTATGCGACGCCCGAGGTTCGAACGCTTTTCGAGGAGTGGGCCCGGAGCGTCGAGGACGAGATTCTGACCGTCCTGAGGGCGGGCTCCCCCCTGAGCCTTGCGCAACTGGCCGCTCGACTGAAAGTCAGCCCGGAGAGCATGCTGTCTTTCCTCGGCACGCTCGTTCGCGAGGGCAAGGTGGTGATCTCGGAGGTCCGGGCAGCCGAGGCCGCAGGGAAACGCTGATGGATCAGCAGCTCGTTGCCACCATTCGCGATGGCATCGCGCAAAAATATCGTCAGGTCGCCATCTCGCCTGAGGGGCTGTTCCGCTACCCCACGGGCGAGGCGAGCGCGCGAGGGCTCGGCTATCCGCCGGAGCTCATTACTGCCATTCCGCAGGCGATTCGTGAGCACTTCGTCGGTGTGGGCAACCCGTTCTCGCTGGGGCCCATCCGCTCCGGTGAAGCCGTGCTCGACATGGGCTGCGGCGCGGGATTCGACGCGTTCGTGGCCGCGCAGCTCGTCGGCCCTTCCGGCCGCGTCGCCGGCATTGACCTCTCGCCGGAGATGCTGGCAATAGCCGATGCGGGCAAGCCCGGGACCGGATTCGTGCAGGTCGAGTTCCGCCAGGCCGCGGTGGAGGCCATGCCCTTTCCGGATGAATCCTTTGACCTCGCCTTGAGCAACGGGGTGCTCAACCTGATCCCCGACAAGCCGGCGGCGCTTCGCGAGATCTTCCGGGTGCTGCGCCCCGGCGGCCGGCTCCAGGCGTGCGACATGGGTCTGGTCGGGGGCGGGCCGCCCCCCGATAAATCCCCCTGGTCCGACTGAATTGCCGGCGCCGTCACGAGGAAGGTCTTCCTCGCGATGCTCGAAGAGGCCGGCTTCACCGACGCCCGCTGCGCCGGGACCGGCGAGTACCGCACCTCGATCCATACCCAGGCCACCTTCTACACTGCCCGAAAGCCCGGGGCAGTCCGGTGACACGGGAACATGGCTGCGAGCGCAGGTTCCGCCGACACTCCGTCCCCCGTGCCCCTCGGCGAGGGCGCACGCCCGCTGGCCACGGGAGCGGCGCAGGATGCCGTCTCCGTCCTGGCCGACCTGGTGGAATCGCTGGCCGCCATCGGCCGCGCCATGCAGGAGGAGTTCGACCCCCAGCGCTTCCTCGAAAAGTTCTCGGGTCAGATCCGGCGGCTGATCCCTCACGACCGGCTGGTGATTGATCTCCTCGACGAGGGCGGGCAGACCTTCACCGTCTTCGCCGAGCATGCCCCGCCCGGCCTCACCCTGCACGAAGAGCACTACACCACGAGCTTCGAGCCTCAGGCCCGCTATCGGGTCTCCGAATGGATCCTCCGGCACGTGTTCGCGGGTGAGCCGATGCTCGTGTCCGACTTTCCCAGCGACCCGCGCTTCTCCCAGCCCAATCCGTTCGAGCTGAGGCTTTTCACCCTGGGTATCCGGTCGGGCATCCTGGTTCCGCTGGAGAGCGGCGGACGCGTCATCGGCGCCATGGTGGCCACGGCCCTCGCCCCCCACACCTTCGTCGAGGCCCACCTGGACGCGGCACGGCGCGTGGCCGCGCTCATCGCCCCCTTCATCGAGAACGTCGTCCTGCTCCAGCGCGAGCGACGACGCCGCCGGCGCCTGCGGGCCCTGGAGGGGCTCACCCGGGCGCTCGGGACCAGCCTCAACGTACGCGACGTCTTCGCCCGCCTCGCCGACGCGGTCCGTCCCATCCTGGACTTCGAGATCATGGGGGTGTGTCTCCTCTCCCGCAGCGGGCGGGACCTGGAGATGCTGGCCGAGGTGGACGATGCCCCGACTGTGGAGACGCCCGAGCGCATCCCCCTGGAGGATTTCTCCTTCGCCCGGCGGGTCGAGGCGGGGGAGGCCGTCGTGATCCCCGACGCCCAGGCGGAGCTGAACCCTGGCTGCAAAGGGGATCGGCTGATCATGGACGGGGGCGGCCGCTCCCTCCTGATCGTGCCGCTGCGCTTCAGCGACCGGGTGGGCGGGGGTCTCTACTTCGGCAAGCGCCGCCCGAACTGGTTCGACCGCTCGGACGTGGAGATCGCCACCGGCATCGCCGCCCAGGTGGTCCTGGCCCTCCAGCACCAGCGCCTGGCCGAAGATCAGCGCCGACTGGCCGCGGCCGAGGGGCGGGCGCGCACGCTGGAGCAACGGATCGCCTCGCTACGCGGGGAGCTGGACGAGCGCTACGGATTCGACCAGATCATCGGACGGGCGCCGCCGCTTGGCGAGGCGCTCACCCTGGCCAGCAAGGTGGCCGCCACCGAGACCACCGTCCTCGTCACGGGAGAGAGCGGGACGGGGAAAGAGCTGGTGGCGCGCGCCATTCATTACGCCAGCCCGCGGGCCGAGGGACCGTTCGTCACGGTCAACTGCGCGGCCCTGTCCGACACCCTGTTGGAGTCGGAGCTGTTCGGCCATGAACGGGGTGCCTTCACCGGGGCTGACCGGCAGAAGCCGGGCCGGTTCGAGCTGGCGGCCGGCGGCACGCTGTTCCTCGACGAGGTGGGCGAGCTGTCGCAGCCCGTCCAGGCCAAGCTCCTCCGCGTGCTCCAGAGCCGCGAGTTCGAGCGCGTGGGAGGCACCGCGACGCTTTCCGCCGACGTCCGGATCATCGCCGCCACCAATCGGGACCTGGAGGCGGCGGTCGAGATCGGCCGCTTCCGCGAGGACCTGTACTACCGGCTCAATGTATTTCGCATTCACCTGCCGCCTTTGCGCGAGCGGGGCGAGGACGTCCTGCTGCTGGCGGATCAATTCGTCCGCACGCTGGGCGCGCGGATGGGGAAAGGCGAGACGGGGTTGAGCCGCGATGCTCGCGACGCCCTCCTGGCCTATGAGTGGCCGGG
>JBBIQE010000011.1:0-44406 GCA_037442485.1 Methylomirabilis sp. (SeqCode) | reverse complement strand
CTCTCGGGAACCGTCGTGCCGGTTGACGGGTGCCCGGCCCAGCGGTAGGCTGTGCCGGGTTGCCCCGCATCGGCGGGCGGGCTCTCCCCGTGCGGTGGCGAGCCCATCCCTCTGGGGAAGCGCATGGCGGGCGCGCGTCGGCAGGACAGGAAGATGCCATCCCCGGTCGCGGCCCGGTCCGCCTCCGCGGGCCCGAGCGGGCCGGCGGCCGAGCTGGCGGCACTGCTGCGCGCCAACCGCGAGAGGATCCGCCAGGCCTGGACGGTCGAGATGGGCAGGCGGGGACTCCTCAAGGGTCTCGGCCCCCAGGAGGCCGAGGCCGAGTCGGCCGTCGCCTACGACGCGCTGGTGACGTGCCTGGAGACGGGCCGCTACCACAGCGCCCAGGCCTACGCCGAGGACAGGGCCGGGCGGGACGTCTTCCGCGGGATCGGGGCCAAGCGGGTGCTGGACCGGCTGCTGGTACTGCGGGACGTCGTGGGCCGGAGCCTCCACGCGGCGTACCGCCGGCAGTCGCGGGAGCTCGCCCGGGCACTGGACGGGTATGAGCCGGTGGTCAACCGGTTCCTCACCATCGTGGCCATGGCCTTTCTCCAGGAGCGGGAGCGGGCAGTGGGCCGCGGCCGCGAGCAGCTGGCGGCGCTGGTGGAGGCGGGGATGGTCCTCACCGCGGAGCGATCGCTCCTGCCCGTGCTGCAGCGGATTGTGGAGGTGGCCTGCCGGCTCCTCCAGGCGAGGTACGGGGCGCTGGGCGTCCTGGATGGTGCGGGGCGGCTCACGCAATTCATCACCACGGGCATGGACGAGCAGACCAGGGCGCGGATCGGTCCGCCGCCCGTCGGCCGGGGGATCCTGGGCCTCCTGACGGCGGAGGGCAAGCCCGTCCGCATCCGGGACATCACCCGCGACCCGCGGGCCCACGGGTTGCCCCCGCATCACCCGCCCATGCGCTCGTTTCTCGGGGTCCCCATCGTCTCCAGGGGGCGGCAGTTCGGCAACCTGTACCTCACGGAGAAGCAGGGGGCGGAGCAGTTCAGCAAGGAGGACGAGAAGCTGGCGGTGACCCTGGCCGCCCAGGCGGCCGTGGCCATCGAGAACGCCAGCCTGTACGAGCAGGTGCAGCGCTCGTACGAGGAGTTGAAGCGGTCGCAGCATCTGCTCATCCGCCAGGAGAAGCTGGCCTCCCTCGGGCGGCTGGCCGCCGGGCTGGCCCACGAGCTGAACAACCCGCTCTCCTCCGTGGCGGGCTTCGCCGAGGCGCTGCAGCGGCGCCTGGCCCGGGGGGCGCTGACCGACGTTCCGGGCGCATCCGAGGCGCGGGAGTATTTGGCCCTGATCCAGGAGGAGGTCTCGCGCGCCGCCACCATCGTCCGGCGCCTGCTGGATTTCGCCCGCCAGCGCGAGCCCGTCTTCGGCACGGTGGATCTCGGGCGCGTGGTGACCACGGCCGTCTCCCTGGTGCAGCGGCAGGCGAATCTGGCGAACCAGCGGATCGTCGTGGAGCCGTTCCCCGAGGGGAGCCGGGTCTACGCCGACGCGCAGATGCTGCAGCAGGTCTTCCTCAACCTGCTGACCAACGCCCTGGACGCGATCCAGAGCGGGGGCGAGGTCCGGATCGCTGCGCGGCACCGGCGCGAGGGGGCGGGGGGCGGACCGGAGCAGGCCTGGGTGGATGTGACGGTCTCGGACACCGGGACGGGCATTGCCCCGGAGGACCTGCCCAAGATCTTCGATCCCTTCTTCACCACCAAGGAAGTAGGGAAGGGCACGGGGCTGGGCCTGGCCCTCTGCCAGAGCATCCTCGAGCAGCACCGCGGCCTGATCGAGGTCCAGAGCGAGGGCGTGGGGAAAGGCACGGCCGTCACCGTCAGCCTGCCCCTGGCGGGCTGACCTCGAGTCGTCCAGGGGTCGAGTGGTCAAGACGCGAAGCCTCCGGGCTCCAGGGAATTCGCCCATCGACCCATCCACCCTTCGACCCGTGGACAGTCCGGGAGCCGACGTGGGACAGCCGCAGACACGGGCCGGTTCCATCAGCGTCCTGGTGGTGGATGACGAGCGCCCCACCCGCCTGCTCATGGAGAAGGAGCTGCCCCGGGCGGGGTACGCCGTCACCACGGCCGAGAGCGGGGAAGAGGCCCTGGAGAAGATCCGCGCCGCGGACTTCGACGTGATCCTGTTGGACTTGAAGATGCCGGGAATGGGCGGCATGGAGGCCCTCCGGCGGATCCGCGAGTCGGGGGCCGCGGGGGAGGTGGTCATCCTGACCGGCCACCCGGACGTGGACAGCGCCATCGCCGCCATGAAGCTGGGGGCCTACGACTACCTCACCAAGCCCTTCAAGCTGTCCGAGCTGGAGGAGATCCTGCGGCGGGCCGCGGAGCGGAAGCGGCTGGAGCGGGAGAACACGGCCCTCCGGCGCATGGTGGCCCAGCGCGAGCCGGCGCCGGTCCTGGTGGGAAAGAGCCGGGCCATGCAGGCCCTCCTCGCCACGGTCGAGCGGATCGCGGGCAGCGAGGCGAACGTCCTGATCCAGGGGGAGAGCGGGACGGGCAAGGGGCTCGTGGCGAGGCTCATCCACAGGCAGAGCGCGCGGCGGGACGGCCCGTTCCTCGTCATCAACTGCAGCGCCTTTCCCGAGCCGCTGCTGGAGAGCGAACTCTTCGGCCACGAGAAGGGGGCCTTCACGGGCGCCGCCGCCGCCAAGCCGGGCCTGTTCGAGGTGGCGGAGGGCGGGACGCTCCTCCTGGACGAGGTGGGGGAGACGAGCGCGGCCATGCAGGCCAAGCTCCTCCAGGTGCTGGACACGCGCGAGCTGCGCCGGGTGGGCGGCACCCGGGTCCACCGGGTGGACGTGCGGATCGTCGCCGCGACCAACAAGGACCTGGCGCAGGAGGTGCGGGCGGCCCGCTTCCGCGAGGACCTGTATTACCGCCTGAATGTCGTGAGCCTGGCCATCCCGCCGCTGCGCGAGCGGAGGGAGGACATCCCGCTCCTGATCGAGCACTTCCTGAAACAGTTCGGGACCGAGTACGCCCGGAAGAGTCTCTCGCCTGCGGCCCTGCAGCTCCTCACGGAGTACGCCTGGCCCGGGAACGTCCGGGAGCTCGCCAACACCGTGGAGCGCCTGTTGATCCTCGCGCCGGGCGAGGTGATCGGACCGGAGGACTTGCCGGCCAACATCCGGCAGCCTGGCGGCCCCGTGGGCGGCCCCCGCTCGCTCGCCGAGATGGAGCGGCTGCACCTGATGCGCGTCCTGAAAGAGACCGGCGGGAAGAAGATGCAGGCGGCGCGCCTGCTCGGCATCGACATCAAGACCCTCAACCAGAAGATCAGGCGCTACAACATCTCCCTGTAGCCTCGGCTCCTCCACGAACAGCGGCGGTGTCCCCCCTCCCGGGGACGCCGGTGGGCGAGGGAGAGGGGCAACAGCGGGGGAGGGGGGCGTTTTCCGGGGGAGCCTTTCTGGAAAATGGGTGCGACCTGAGTTTTCAGCGTCAGACCGCGAGCCCGGATACGGATCTCGCGGGAGAGCAACTCGAAGGCGCTCCGGTTCGCGGTCACCACGGTGGCGCCGTGACGGCGGGCTGTCAAGGCGATCAGGGCGTCGTTTTGGAAATCTCTCCGCTTCTGCGTGTCCCAGCCCTGGGCCTCGCCGATCCTTCGGATCGATCGGCCCGCTTCCCACCAACCTGCGGCCCTCCGCTCCCAGGGAAATCGGGCAAGACGGTAGAGGGAATCCCCCAGGCGTTGGGCCTCCTGAGTTCGGGCTCCACGGCGAAGCTCGGACAGGAGCACCGCCCAGTGGCGGACCCCATACCCTCTCCTGACAGCGGCCAGCGCCTCCTCCTAACCTCTTCGCTCCCAATGCCCAATGTGAACGCTCGTGTCCAGGATCGCCCAAGCCATCTTACGGAATCTCTATGCTGCCGGGTCGGAGGGTTCCCCGGCTGTTCTTCGTGAACCGCCAAAAATGGTTCCATCTCCGCGATCCGCTCCACCGACAGTCGAACGACTTCCGCGTCCGTCTTTACGCCCAGCGCCCGTCTCGCCCGTCGGAGGGCACGTTCGCCCACAAAGAAGGATTTCCGCTTCAACCTCGCCCTGCCCGCCATGGTGACCTCCCCATCTCGCAGCCTTCTTGACAGAGGGATACATTCCTCGGACATGAGGCCTATCTGTCAGGTTCTTTCTCATGCCCACATGACTGCCGGTGCCGCATGTGCCTTTCGAAGGGCGAAAGCACCCCTCAGCCGGCTCTCCCCCTCGCGGAGAAATTCCGACCCCCTGGGAGAAACTCCCATCCCTGCGGGGCCCAGCATCTTCTCCGCCTTTCTCTCGGCACCGCTCTCCGGGCCAACAGTTGCCGGGACTTGGAAAGGCCCCAGGGCCTTGCGGGTTTCCGACCGGGACTGGTACGGTCCTTGCCTCGCCCATCCAGCATGCACATCATCATCTGCTCCAAGAATCCGGTGGTCGCGGACTCGGCGCGGCTGGCACTGCACGCCCGGCAGCCCCGCCTGACGGTGTGCGAATCCGGTCTGGAGGTTCTCGGAGCCCTCCAGGTCGTGGAGGCCGACCTGTTGGTGCTGGACATGCAGACGCCCGGGCTCAACGGTCTGCTGATCGTCTCGGCGATCCGGGAATTGGCGCCCGCCCTGCCCATCCTGGCGCTCTCGGCGAGGCCCGAGCAGGACGCCCGGCTCTACGCCCACAAAGGGATCTTCGTGGCGAGGCTGCCCGCCGGATCGGCCGCCGATCCCCGCGCGCTGGGGGCCACGCTGGGGCAGGTCGCCGAGGCGACCGGGATCGCGGCGCCGTCGGATACGGGCGTGCGGTGAGCGGTTCAGGGGAGTCAGGGGGCGGAGGGCCCAGGCGGGCCGCGACCCTTGCCCGGGGGATGTTGATGAGGCATGATAGGGTGTTCGGCGGATACGGTGTGACAGCGGGCCCACGGGTGCAACCATGGTGACGGAGCAGGCGGTGCTGGCAGCCCTGGCCAGGATCCAGGATCCGGACCTGCACCGCGATATCGTCTCCCTTGGCTTCATCAAGAGCCTGCGGATCGCGGAGGGCACGGTCTCGTTCACCATTGAACTCACGAGCCCCGCCTGTCCCGTGCGGACGCAGATGGAGGAGGCCGCGCGGGCCGCGGTGGCGGCGCTCCCGGGTGTGGAGCAGGTCGAGGTGACCATGACCTCCCGCGTGACCACCGCCTCGGACGGGCCGCGCTCGGCCTACCTGCCGGGGGTGCGGAACACCATCGCCGTGGCCAGCGGGAAGGGCGGGGTCGGCAAGTCCACGGTGGCGGCCAACCTGGCGGTGGCCCTACAGCGGGCGGGCGCCAGGGTCGGCCTCATGGACGCGGATGTCTACGGCCCGTGCATTCCCAGGCTGATGGGGGTTTCGGGTGCGCTCCAGGTCACGGGAAACGGCCGGGTCATCCCGCCGGAGCGGCACGGTGTCCGGATCATGTCCATGGGATTCTTGCTGCCCCGGCACGAGGCGGTGATCTGGCGCGGACCCATGCTCCACAAGATGATCCAGGAATTCCTGGGCCGGGTCGCGTGGGGGGACCTGGACTACCTGCTTATCGATCTACCGCCGGGGACGGGCGATGTCCAGCTCAGCCTGTGCCAGACTATCCCCCTCACGGGGGCGGTGATCGTGTCCACGCCCCAGGACGTGGCGCTGGAGGTGGCCTCCAAGGCCATCCTGATGTTCGAGAAGCTCAAGGTGCCGATCCTGGGCATCGTCGAGAACATGAGCTATTATTCTTGTTCCCACTGCGGCCAGCGGGATGATATCTTTGGCCACGGGGGGGCGCGGGAGGCGAGCGCCAAGGCCGGCCTCCCCTTCCTGGGAGAGATCCCCCTGGCGGCCGGGATCCGCGCCAGGAGCGACGAGGGCTGGCCGGTGGCCCTGGAGTCGGCCGATCTGCCCATCAGCCAGGCGTTCCACGCGGTGGCGGGCCAACTGGCCGCCCGCGTGAGTATCGCCAACGCCGGCGCCCGGGACGGCAGCGGGGATGCGCCCGCGCTGGTGATCGGCTGAGCCGCGCCCGGCGCCCCGACCGAGGAGAGACGATGAGCACCTCCACGAATACGATCCAGGCCCTGGCCAACCAGGAATACAAGTACGGCTTCGTGACCGAGGTCGAGACGGACAGCGTCCCGCGCGGGCTGAACGAGGACATCATCCGGATGATCTCGGCCAAGAAGAAGGAGCCGGAGTTCATGCTGGAGTGGCGGCTGCGGGCCTACCGGCACTGGGCCAGGCTGGAGAAGGCCCAGGCCGAGCCGAAGTGGGCCAACGTCAAGTACCCGCCCATCGACTACCAGGACATCGTCTACTACTCGGCCCCTAAGCCGCGGAAGAAGCTGAACAGCCTGGAGGAGGTGGACCCGGCGGTGCTCCGCACCTTCGAGAAGCTGGGCATCCCCCTGGAGGAGCAGAAGATGCTGGCGGGGGTGGCCGTGGACGCGGTCTTCGACAGCGTCTCCGTGGCCACCACCTTCAAGGAGAAGCTGGCCGCGCTGGGGATCATCTTCTGCTCGTTCTCGGAAGCCGTGCAGAACCACCCGGACCTGGTCCAGAAGTACCTGGGCTCGGTCGTCCCTTACACCGACAACTTCTTCGCCGCGCTGAACTCGGCCGTCTTCAGCGACGGCTCCTTCTGCTACGTCCCCAAGGGCGTCCGCTGCCCCATGGAGCTGTCCACCTACTTCCGCATCAACGCCGCGGACACCGGCCAGTTCGAGCGCACCCTGATCATCGCCGACGCGGGCGCCTACGTGAGCTACCTGGAGGGCTGCACGGCCCCCATGCGGGACAGCAACCAGCTCCACGCGGCCGTGGTGGAGCTCATCGCCCACGACGACGCCACCATCAAGTACTCGACCATCCAGAACTGGTATCCCGGGGACAAGGAGGGCAGGGGCGGCATCTACAACTTCGTGACCAAGCGGGGCAAGTGTCTGGGCCGCAACTCCCACATCTCCTGGACGCAGGTCGAGACCGGCTCGGCCATCACCTGGAAGTACCCGAGCTGCATCCTCCAGGGCGACGGGTCGGTGGGGGAGTTCTACTCGGTGGCGCTCACCAACCACTACCAGCAGGCCGACACCGGCACCAAGATGATCCACATCGGCAAGAACACAAAGAGCACCATCGTGTCCAAGGGCATCTCGGCGGGGCACGGGCAGAACACCTACCGGGGCCTGGTCAAGATCATGAAGGGCGCCACGGGGGCGCGCAACTACACCCAGTGCGACTCGCTGCTCATCGGGGACAAGTGCGGGGCCCACACCTTCCCCTACATCGAGGTGCGGAACGCCACGGCCCAGATGGAGCACGAGGCCTCCACGTCCAAGATCGGCGAGGACCAGATCTTCTACTGCAACCAGCGGGGGATCTCGAAGGAAGACGCGGTGAGCCTCATCGTCGGCGGCTTCTGCAAGCAGGTCTTCCGCGAGCTCCCCATGGAGTTCGCCGTCGAGGCGCAGAAGCTGCTCAGCGTCAGCCTCGAGGGGAGCGTGGGCTAACCCTCCGCTGGCCTGGCCGGAACCGATGAGAACCCCGCGGTGAGGGAGTATCGAAGGACGAAGGAGGAAGGACAAATTTCGGCCGGGGAGGATTCCTGGCCCTGTCCGTCCGCCGGGCTCCGCACTCGATAGTCCGTGTTCGACATTCGACGGTTCGCCACGAGGATCAGATTCTGAGGAAGGGACGATCCATGCTCGAGATCAAGAACCTGCACGTCAAGGTCGGCAACCACGAGATCCTGAAGGGGGTGAGCCTGACGGTCAAGGCCGGAGAGGTCCATTCCATCATGGGCCCCAACGGCTCGGGCAAGAGCACGCTGGCCCAGGTCCTGGCGGGGCGCGAGACCTACGAGGTCACGGCCGGCGAGGTGATCTACCGGGGCAAGAACCTGCTGGAGATGGCCCCCGAGGAGCGGGCCCGCGACGGCCTCTTCCTGGCCTTCCAGTACCCGGTGGAGATCCCGGGCGTGGCCAACACCTACTTCCTCAAGGCCGCGCTGAATGCCATCCGCAAGTCCCGCGGCCAGGAGGAGCTGGACGCCATGGACTTTCTCGCGCTGGCCCGGGAGAAGATGAAGCTGCTGGACATGGACGACAAGCTCCTCCACCGGTCGGTGAACGAGGGGTTCTCGGGCGGGGAGAAGAAGCGGAACGAGATCTTCCAGATGGCCATCCTCCAGCCCAGGCTCGCCATCCTGGACGAGACCGACTCCGGCCTGGACATCGACGCCCTGCGGATCGTGGCCGGCGGGGTGAACGCGCTCCGCAGTCCCGAGCGCGCCATCCTGGTGGTGACCCACTACCAGCGGTTGCTCAACTACATCATCCCCGACTTCGTGCACGTCCTGGTGGACGGCCGGATCGTCAAGTCGGGGGGAAAGGAACTGGCCCTGGAGCTGGAGGCCAAGGGCTATGCCTGGGTCGAGGCCGAGGCCCGGGCCGGCGCGGCGGCATGAGGAGGGAGCGACCGTGACCGCCGTGATGGAGGCAACGGACCGCTTCTGGGAGCAGTTTGCCCGGCTGGAGCCCCGCTGGGGGGACCGGGACTGGGCCTGGTTCCAGCCGGTTCGCCGCGCGGCGATGGCGCGGTTCGCCGAGCTCGGCTTCCCCACCACCCGGGAGGAGGACTGGCGGTTCACCAGCGTCACCCCCATCGCGGAGACCCCCTTCGCCCTGCCGGGGCGGGGCGGCCCCGAGCCGGTCCGCCGGGACCTCGCGCCGTTCGGTTTCCCGGGGCTGCGCGGCAGCCAGCTGGTGTTCGTGAACGGCCGTTACGCGCCGGGACTCTCATCGCTGCTGCCGCTGCCCCCCGGCGTGGTGGCGACGAGTCTCGCCGGCGCCCTGGCGATCCGTCCGGACCTCGTGGAGGCGCACCTCGCCCGCTATGCCGACTTTCACCGGGAGGCCTTCACGGCCCTCAACACCGCCTTCGTGGAGGACGGGGCCTTTGTCTCCATCCGCCGCGGAACGGTCCTGGAGGAGCCGATCCACCTGCTGTACGTCTCGACGGGCGGGGCGGCGCCCCTGATCACGCACCCCCGCAACCTGATCGTGGCGGACGAGGACAGCCAGGCCACCATCCTGGAGGATTACGTCTCCCTGGGGGAGGGCGTCTCTTTCTCCAACGGGGTCACGGAGGTGGTGGTCGGCCAGAACGGGGTGCTCCAGCACTACCGGATTGAGCGGGAGAGCCTCCAGGCCTTCAACGTCTCCACCCTCCGCATCCAGCAGGGCCGGAGCAGCAGCGTGACCTCCCACTCGGTTCTGCTGGGCGGCGCCCTGGTCCGGAACACCGTGCACCCCGCCATGGTGGGGGAGGGCGGGGAGTGCCTGATCAACGGCCTGTTCATGGCCACGGGCCGGCAGCACATGGACAACTACATGCGGGTCGAGCACGCCGCCCCCCACTGCGCCAGCCGGCAGTTCTACCACGGCGTCCTGGACGGCGCCTCGCGGGGGGTGTTTCACGGCCGGATCATCGTCCACAAGGACGCCCAGAAGACGGACGCCAAGCAGACCAACCGCAACCTGCTGCTCTCCGAGGACGCGCAGATTGACACCAAGCCGCAGCTCGAGATCTATGCGGACGACGTGAAGTGCACCCACGGGGCGACCATCGGCCAGATCAACGAGGAGGCGGTCTTCTACCTCCGCTCCCGGGGGATCGCCAGGGAGGCGGCGCGGGCGCTCTTGCTCTTCGCCTTCGCCGGGGAGAGCCTGCAGCGCATGAAGTCCGAGCCGATCCGCCGGCACCTGGAGGGGCTGGTGAGGCGCTGGCTGCCCCAGGGGGGCCTGTTGGAGGCGGGATCATGAACGGGCCGCATCGCCGGGTGGGGGAGGAGGCGTGCCAGGAGTGTCTGCTCGGCCTCGGCATCGAGCGGATCCGGCAGGACTTCCCCGCGCTGCAGCAGAAGGTCCACGGCAAGCCCCTGGTGTACCTCGACAACGCCGCCACCACCCAGAAGCCCCAGGCGGTCATTGACGCCCTCACCCGCTACTACCGGACGGAAAACTCCAACGTCCACCGGGGCGTTCACTTCCTGAGCGAGGTGGCGACCCAGGCCTACGAGAGCGCCCGCACCCGGGTGCGGCAGTTCCTGAATGCCGCCCACGACCGGGAGATCATCTTCACCCGCGGCACCACCGAAAGCATCAACCTCGTGGCTGCGAGCTATGGCCGGAGCCGTGTGCAGCCGGGGGACGAGGTCCTGATCTCCGCCATGGAGCACCACAGCAACATCGTGCCGTGGCAGATGGTGTGCGAGGAGAAGGGCGGCCGGCTCCGGGTGATCCCCATCAGCGATGCCGGGGAGCTGTTGCTGGAGGAGTACGAGCGGCTGCTCAGCGACCGGACCAGGCTGGTCGCCGTGGCCTACGTCTCCAACGCCCTGGGCACCGTGAACCCGATCCGAGAGATCATCGCCATGGCCCACGCCCGCGGGATCCCGGTCCTGGTGGACGGGGCGCAGGCGACGCCGCATCTGCCCGTGGACGTCCAGGCCCTGGGATGCGATTTCTACGCCTTCTCGGGGCACAAGCTGTTCGGCCCCACCGGGATCGGCATCCTGTACGGCCGGGCGGAGCTGCTGGAGGCCATGCCCCCCTACCAGGGCGGCGGGGATATGATCAGCGCGGTCACTTTCGAGAAGACCATCTACAACTCGCTCCCCCACAAATTCGAGGCGGGAACCCCCCACATCGCCGGGGCGGTGGGCTTGGCCGCGGCCATCGAGTACGTGGAGCGGATCGGTCTGCACCAGGTCGCGACCTACGAGGGGCAGCTCCTGGCTTACGGCACCGAGCTGCTCTCGGCCATTCCCGGCCTCCGCATCATCGGCACGGCCAGGGAGAAGGCCGGGGTGCTGTCCTTCGTCCTCCGGGATATCCACGCCCACGACATCGGCACCATCCTGGATCACGAGGGGATCGCCATCCGGGCGGGCCACCACTGCGCCATGCCGGTGATGAAGCGGTTCGGGGTCCCGGCCACGGCGCGGGCGTCCCTGGCCTTCTACAACACGCGGGAGGAGCTGGAGGCGCTGGCCAAGGGGATCCACAAGGCCATCGAGGTCTTCGCCTGATGTCGGACCTGAGCGAGCTGTACCAGCAGGTGATCCTGGACCACTACAAGCGGCCCCGGAACTTCCGCAAGCTCCCGGATGCCAACCGGAAGGCGGAGGGCAACAACCCGCTCTGCGGCGACCAGCTCACCGTGTACCTGCGCCTGGACGGCGACGTGATCACGGACATCAGCTTCGAGGGGGCGGGCTGCGCCATCTCCAAGGCGTCAGCCTCCATGATGACGGCCGCGCTGAAGGGCAAGACCAGGGCCGAGGCGAAGCTGCTGTTCGACAAGTTCCACAAGATGGTGACCGGGCACCGCGAGAGCGGCAGCGATCCCATCGGGCTCGGAAAGCTGGAGGTCTTCTGCGGCGTCTCCGAGTTTCCCGTCCGCGTGAAGTGCGCCAGCCTGGCCTGGCACACGCTGAACGCGGCCCTGGACGGGCGGGGCGAGACGGTCTCCACGGAGTAGAGTCGATTCGTCGACAGGTCGCCTCGTCAATTGGTCAGAGCGTTGCGGCGAATTGACGAATCACCTTCTTGGCCAATGGGCCCGATGCAGGAGATGAGCGTGATGTCCATCAACGCCGCAGAGATCGAGGCGCAGGTGATCGAGGTGCTGCAGACCTGCTACGACCCGGAGATCCCGGTCAACATCTACGAGCTGGGCCTCATCTACGACGTGCGCGTTGACCCGTGGGGCTTCGTCGGCATCCGGATGACCCTCACCTCCCCCCACTGCCCCGTGGCGGCCTCCCTGCCGGTGGAAGTGGAGAACAAGGTGGGCGCCATCCCCGGGGTGGCGGGGGCCAGGGTGGAGGTCACCTGGGATCCCCCGTGGGATCCCAGCCGCATGTCCGAGGCGGCCAGGCTCCAGCTCGGCCTGCTGTGACCGGGACGGGTGTCGGGGGGGAGCGCAGGAGGGTGCGGATGGCCGGGCTCGTCAGGATCGCCAGAGCGGACGAGGTGGCTCCCGGGCAGGGCAAGCGGGTGGAGATCCAGGGGCGACCGATCGCCCTGTTCAATCTGGGAGGGAAATTCTACGCCGTGGACGACACCTGTCCCCACCGAGGGGGACCGTTGTCCGAGGGCGAGGTCGAGGGCGAGGTCGTGACCTGCCCCTGGCACGGGGCCACATTCAGGATTCCCAGCGGAGAGGTCCTGAGCCCCCCGGCGCGGAGCGGCGTCTCAACCTATCCCGTGCGGATGATTGGCACGGACATCGAGGTCGAGGTGTGAGGAGCCGATGAGGGGCGCAGACGCCTCCCCCGAGCGGGGCCGTCCCAGGCGGATCGCGGTCGTGAGCAGCGCCTGCACCGGCTGCGAGGTCTGCCTGGAATTCTGCCCCGTGGACTGCATTGATGACGCACCGACCTCCGCGCCGGCGACGCCCCCCATCCACATCCGGGTGGAGGAGTGCATCGGTTGCGAGATCTGCGCCAAGGTGTGCGAGGAGCTGGACCTGAACGCCATCGACCTGGTGCCCGTTGAGCGGCTCCAAGGTGGGCCCGCATCGCCGGTGGCGCCGGCCATGACCTGACCGCTCACGCCGAGTCCCCGACCCGCCCTGGATCAACCCGCCCACCCGCGCCGCATCGGGAAGACCCCGCACCCTCACTCAGGACATCCCTGCCTTCCGGGGCGGCGGGCCCGGACGTGGCGAGCGGGGAGCCGCCCGGGCGCCGGATGACGTCGGGTCTCGGGACGGCGCCTGCCTTGGGACGTTTTTTCGGAAACAGGAAGGAGAGGAGGACCGACCCCGCGATCACCGTGCCGATGATGCCCAGGGAGTAGCCGATGGGAAACTTCCCGCCGTACCACCGGTTGAGCCATACCATCTTGAGCCCGACGAAGATCAGGACGACCGAGAGGCCATACCTGAGCAGGTGAAATTTGTCCACCGCCCGGGCCAGCAGGAAATACATGGCGCGGAGCCCCAGGATGGCGAAGACATTGGAGGTGAAGACGATCAGGGGCTCGTCGGTCAGGGCATAGATGGCGGGGACGGAGTCCACGGCGAAGACGATGTCGGTCACCTCGACGAACAGCAGCGCGATGAAGAGGGGCGTCGCATGCAACACGCCCTGCAGCCGGACAAAGAACCGCTGGTTGTGGAATTCCTGCGTGACCGGGACGAACCTCCGGAAGAGCCGGATGACGGGCTTCCTGTCCGGGTCAAGCCCCTTTTCCGGGACCAGCAGCATCTTGAGGCCCGTGAAGATCAGGAAGACTCCGAGCAGCAGGACGATCCAGTGGACCCGCATGAGCACGGATCCCAGGGCGATGAAGAGGGCGCGGAAGACGAGGGCGCCGAGGATGCCGTAGAAGAGGACCCGATGCTGGTACCTGGAGGGAATGGCGAAGTAGCCGAGGACCAGGACGAAGATGAAGATGTTGTCCACCGAGAGGGAGTACTCGACGATGTACCCGGTGAGGTACTCGAGGGCCGTGTCGCGGGCCGCGGCCGTGGGATCGAAGGTGGGCAGTCCGGCCAGGCGCGGATCCCGGGGAAACCGCCACAGGGCATACCGGTACAGCCCATAGCCAAAAGCGAGCGCCAGGTTCACCCACACCGCGCTCCAGGCGGCCGCCTCGCGGAATCCCACCTCGTGGGCGTCCCGGTGGAAAACGCCGAGGTCAAGAGCGAGGAGGAGCAGGACGAAGATCGTGAAGCCGCCGTAAAACCACCAGTACTCCGCCAGCGGGAAGAGTTGAACGGGCATCGCCTCGGCACTCCGTTTCTCGAGTAGGGGGCCTCATCCGGATCGCTTCCGCCTGCGGCGCCACAACCGAAGCCGGGCCATGAATGGCCGCACCCAGGGATGGTTGGTGCCCACCAGGGCCACCCCCGCGATGAATAACGGCACGCCGGGGATGATCGGCAAGAAGATGCCGACGGCCCCCAGTCCGATCAACGCCAGGCCCATGACCACCCTCACCTTTCGCCGCATGGCTTGTGCCCCGCGTTCTTTTTCTACCTGTTCCGCAAAGGGTGGTCCTCCTCTGCCTCGGCGCAGGGAACGCACAGGATCGCCTCCGGCAGGGCCCGGAGGCGTGCAGGCGGAATCGGACCGCCGCAGGTTTCGCACATCCCATAGGTCCCCTGGCGGATCTTCTCCTCGGCCCTGACGAGCACCTTCAGACGCTCAACCATGGCCTCGCGGACCGCCAGGTCCTCCTCCCTGGCCATGGCCTCCTGCACGGTATCCAGGGTGTCGGAGGTCGGGGTGTTGTCGCCGGCGAGAGCGCCTTGCTCTCGAAGTTCCCTCCTGCGATCGAAGGCGGCCAGGCGGACCTGGAGCGATTCCCGCCGTGCCGAGATGAGCGCAGTTTGCTCCCGCTGCGTGCGCCCGCTCCTGAGTTGCCGACCCATGATGACCCTCCCATCTCGTTCAGAACCCGGTCTGGCGCAGAGGCGAAACGAAAAAAAGACCTCTTGCGCCGGGATGGCGCAAGAGGTCTCGATCCGCGGACCCACGAGGCCCCGCTGGTGGACCGGACGGCACCCCAAGGCGCCATCGTCCTGACGGCCTCACCAGACCATGCGGTGATCTACTCCCCTCTGTGCACGAGAAGATATCCGGGGTAGGTGGCCGCGTCAAGCTTATCCGGACGTGGCCTTTCGCTGGCCCCAAGGCTGCGTGGTCCATTTCAGCGTTAGGCTCACGTACTGTCTCCAGGCACACCCGCCACCCCCTCTCCCCGCTGTGGGATGAGAGGGGAGGGGGACCGTCGGGTACCCTCTGGGTGCGGAAGCCCGCATTGCACCCTCACCCGTGCCCTCTCCCATCCAGGGAGAGGGAGAAGAATGCGGGTGATTGTATTTGTGAAACGCAGGGTTCAAGCGGGCGGACGGGGGGATGAATCCGGCGGCGGGCCAGGCGCGGGCGGATGGGCCTGGCGCAAGGCCTCCAGCTCCCGCACCTGCGCGCGCAGCCGGCGGCGGTCCCGGATCCATCCGGGGAGGCCCAGGAGCGAGGCCATGGCGGCCCCGGCGGCCGCGGCCACCAGGATCACCACGACCAGTGACGTCTCCACCGACCAGAAGCCGAAACGAAGCGTCACGGGCCCGGCGTTCTGGATGGCGAAGAGCGCCACCAGGATGGCGAGAACGAGGGAAAGGATCAAGGCCGCCTGTCCCATGCGTGCCCCCGAGAAGGATTCTGGCATAAGCTAACACAAGCCTGGCAGGCTGGCAAGCGGGACAGCCGCTTGTTTCGCCCCGGAAGCCGCGTTCGTTCCGGGGGCCGGCCGTCCAGCACGAGCCCCCGCCCACCTGGTAGAGAGACACCGGCATCTGCGGGGGGCCGATGGGTCGGAAGCACCAGGGGAGAGATCGGGCGAGGGAGAAGGGACGGCTACTCGAAGAGAGACCGGGCGAGGGCGACGCGCTCCGGAACGGAGAGGCCCGGTCTCCAGGCCTCGTCCACCTGGGCGAGGCGCCGGCGCAAGCCGTCCCGGTTGGCCATCTGGATGGCCAGGCCGGGCCGCGCGTTGAGTTCGAGGAGCACCGGTCCGCGCGTGCGGTCGATGATGAGGTCGGCCCCCAGGTAGCCCAGACGCGTCACCTCGTAGCCGAGAGACGCGATCTCCAGGATGCGCTCCCAGTGAGGAACCCGGATCCCGGAGACCGGCTGTCCGGTGTCTGGGTGGCACCTCAGGAGCGTCCGGCCCTGCACGGCGGCTCTTGTGATGCCCGTTGCCAGGGTGATCCCGGCGCCGATGGCCCCCTGGTGGAGGTTCGCCTTCCCGTCGGACCGGCGGGTTGGGAGGCGAACCATGGCCATGGCCGGCACCCCCTTGTACACGATGACGCGGATGTCGGGGACGCCGCGGTAGCTCACCTGCTCGAACACCGGGTCCACCCGGATGAGGGCCTCGATCAGGGCCGCATCCTCCAACCCTTCCAGGGAGTAGATCCCGGACAGGATGGAGGCCACGTGGTACGTGAGCTCCCCCCAGGTGAGGGTCTCACCGCTCGGCTTGCTCAGGCGCTCCGCATCATGGCCGGTGATCAGGATGATCCCGTTGCCGGCCGCACCCCGAGCCGGCTTGACCACGAACTGCTCCCGCTGGGCCAGAAGCGGCCGGAGGTCGCGGAGCTGGCTGTGGCTCTGGATCACGCCGTAGAATTCGGGGGTGGGGATGCCGTGCCCAGCCGCGAGCTGCCTCGTCACCAACTTGTTGTCCGCCGCCGGGTAGGCGCGGCGGGGGTTCAGGGGCCCGATGTAGAGCGCGTTCCGGTGGTTCATGCCCATGATCCCCTGGGTGTTCAGGGCCCGACGAATCGCCGCGAGCCTCACGGGGTCTCGCCGAGGCGCCGGAAGCGCCACAGTTCCGTCAGGCGAAAGCCCACATAACGGCCGAGGGCGATCTGGCCGGCCGCCACGATCAGCAGGGACTCCGGGTACGTGAAGAGGACCAGTTGAAGATACTCCCAGGAGAGGAGGGCATAGATGAGGGCCGCCACGGCGCCGGTCCGCGCCGCCATGCCGAGGGCGGCCCGGGGGCCGGATTCCTCGGCCACCACGTGGAAGCGCTCGATGGTCATGGTGAGGATCACGATGGGAAGCAAGCCCACCGAGATCACGTTGCGCGAGGCAAGATGATGGCCCACGAGGGAGAGGAGGGCCAGACAGCCGATGACGAAGGTCAGGATGGCCGAGAGGCGGGGCACCAGGAGCAGCTTGTAGTGCTCGATGGCGAGCCGCACGGCGTAGCCGGTGGCCACGATCAAGGTGAACAGGACGAGACCGACCAGCAGCTCGGTCTGGCGAAAGGCGATGGCGATCAGGATGGGCATGAACGTCCCGAAGGTGCCAAGCCCCACCACGTTCCGTAGAAAGGCAGCCAGCAGGGCACCCAGGGGGACCAGGAGGAGGATGCGGAAGACCTCTGGGCATCGGGGGGAAGCTGGTACAGCGACCAGCGGGCGAGGAACGAGGTCTGATTGGCGGTACGCTCGAAGAATTTTCTCCACAGAACCAGGGGTCGCCGCTGGACTTCGATCTGCCAGCGGGCCGGGCGGCCATCCAGTCCCTCGGCCAGGGGAGTCGTTCCCCATGCCCAGATCAGCAGCGCCCGTTCGCGCAGCGGGAACAGCCCCCGTTCGGGGTCCGCGGCCAGCCACCGGGTCCGGTCGAAGACCTGGGTCAGGAAGGTCGTGTGCGTGAGGATCCCGGCTTTGAGGGGCAGGACCTGGACTACCCGGGCCGGAAGCCCGGCCGATCGCCAGCAGGCCACCAGGGCCTCCGCCAGGGAACGGGTGCCCTCCCGCAGTTGCCGCAGACTCGCTTCCAATTCCGGCGAGGGCTGCCTGCGGCCGGCGAGAAGGTCGGCACACCTCCGGAGGGCCTCCCCCGGGGAAAGGGAAGAGGTCAGGTGGGTTGCCGCGGCCAGCAGGGCGGGAGAGAGCCCGTCCGTGCGGCGCCAGCGGTCCAGGTCGGCGGCAGAGGACGGGGCGGCCGGCCGGGCCGAGGTGTGAACGGTGATCTCGGCCTCATAGCTAGCGGTGGTGGCATCGCCGGGCGCCCATTGCAGCCGTCGTCGGCCGTCTCGGTCTATCCAGATGGTTACCTCCAGGCCGGAGGAGAAGATGCGCTCATCCTGGATGTCCTGACGATCATTGTCGCGGGGGAGGAGGAGGCTGACCGGAGCCTGAGACGCCTCCCACTGCACGCTGAGGCGGACGTGCCACTCCTGCTCCGTGATGCGCGGGACGAGCGGGTACCCGAGGCGCCAGGACCGAAGCAAGGTCCCGCCGATTCCCAGGAGGGCCAGGGCGATGACCAGGGGGAGGACGCGTCGGCCCATCTCAATGGTCCGGAGGGCAGACAGGGGGAGTCGCGAACGACCGGCTCACGTCCACGAGGAAACGACCCTCGAGCGCATTCCGCCCCAGCAGCATGCGGTACTGCATGGAGGAACGGTCGTTGAGGCTGACCTCCGTTTCCCCTCGCAGCCCCGCCACGCAGATGGCAATCCGGACCACGGGGCGACGTTCGATCCCGCTATCCGCCGACGCCACGCGATGATAGCCTGAAAGCGGGAGGTCCAGCGCGACGCGGCTCCCGTCGTCGGAGACCAGGGTGAAACGGACGCTCCGCTTCCCGCTCCGCCTCCGGACCCGGATGTTCCGGGCGTCCAGGGATGAGGTGGCGGCACCGGTATCCACGCGGGCCCGCAGACGAATCTCCCAGGGCAGGATCAGGACCTCCTCCTCCGCACCGATGATGAGCTTATCACGTTCCGCCGTCCACCCCTCTATGGGGAGAGCGACCAGCACGAGGAGAGCGATGGACGTCACGGCCGCCAGGATTGGCCAATCGCGGTAGCGGGAGACCATCCGCCCCTCCATGCCCAGGATCAGATCGCCGCAACCTGCGGGGACGCGTCCGGGCGGGCGCCGGAGAGTTTACACGGGACGCCGCCTTGTGTGCAAGGGCCGGATGTCCCGCGGCGCGCAAAATGGATCGCAGAAGGCCCGGGCCATGCCGGCCGACTTTTCCTTGCGTTCCGGCCGGGGGAGTGGGTATGGTAGCCAGGGAGGGGAGTCCGGGGGTGCGGCGATGGGACGAAGGAAGGGGTGGCTCCGGCGCGTGGGCGGCGAGGTGGTCCGGCGCCTCCAGGAGCATGACCTGATGATGATGGCGGCGGCCATCGCCTTCTACTGGCTGCTGGCCTTGATCCCCCTGCTGCTCCTGGGCACGTCGGCCGTGGGGTTTTTCCTGGGCTCGTCGGAGCGCGCGGTGGACGAGGTGATCGGCTTCGTGCGACGGCTGATCCCCCGGGCGACGGGCCACAGCCTCGAGGACTTTCTCCGGACGCTGATCCATAGCCGGCACGTGACCGGCGTCCTGGGGATCGGCTTCCTCCTCTGGGTCTCCATGGGCGTCTTCGAGATCATCGCCTCGTCGCTGACCACCCTCACCGGAGGCCGGGACACCCGCTCGTTCCTGCGGCGGAAGCTGGTGGCGTTCATCCTCATGTGCACGGTGGGATTCCTCTTTCTGGCCACCCTGATGGGAAGCTGGGTGCTGGCAGCCTGGCCCAACATCGAGGATCTGCTGGGGGTGCGTCTCGCCCTGCCGAAGATTCTTGGCGCTCCCGGCTTTCGCCGCTACTTCACGACGGTCCTCATGGGGATCCTGCTGACCATCGTGTATCGGGTGGCCCCGGTGCAGGAGATCCGATGGCCGGCCGCCATGGCCGGCGCCATCATTGCCGCGCTGCTGTGGCACCAGGCCAAGGTGCTCTTCAACTGGTACCTGACGCACTATTCGCGCATCAGTCTCTTCTTCGGGATCCTGGGTGGGTTCATCGGTCTGATCCTCTGGATCTTCTACACGGCCATCGTCCTGCTCTTCGGCGGCCTGCTATCCGACATCCTGGACCGGGGCGGCCGGTCCCGCAAGTCCGGGGAGTGACCCTGCCTCCCGTCGCCATCCGCCCCGCGGGAGCCCCGGCGGGGTTGTCGAGGGGGGCGGGCCATGCTAGCCTTCTGCCGTGGTCGAGCTGATCAGCACCCACATCCAGGCCGACTTCGACGCGCTCGCCTCCATGGTGGCGGCGTCGAAGCTGTACCCCAGGGCCCGCCTGCTGTTCCCGGGCTCCCAGGAACGGAACGTGCGGGAGTTCCTGCGCGCAACCCGCTTCCCCCTCCAGGCCGAGCGCCTCAAGGGATTCCCCCTGGATCAGGTGGGCCGCCTCGTCCTGGTGGACGTGAAGCGGATCACCCGGATCGGCCCCCTCCACGAGATGGTGGGGCGCCCCGGTCTGGAGGTCCACATCTACGACCACCATCCGGCCCACCCCAAGGACATCGCGGGGAGCCTCACGGTCCTGCGCGAGGTGGGGGCGACCACCACCATCCTGCTGGACCTCCTGCGGCAGCAGGAACTGCCCCTCAGCCCCCAGGAGGCCACCCTGTTCGCCCTGGGCATCTACGAGGAGACCGGGCTCCTCACCTTCAGCAACACCACCGAGGCCGATCTGACCGCGGCGGCCTTCTGCCTGTCCCGCGGCGCGAACCTCAATCTGGTGTCGGACTTCATCCGGCGGGAGCTCACGGCCGACCAGGTGGGGTTGCTCAACGCCCTGATCACCTCGGCCGAGACGTACACGGTGAACGGCGTCCGGGTCGTGATCAGCACCGCCTCCTCCGACCGGTACGTGGGCGACCTGGCCATGCTGACCCACAAGCTGCGGGACATGGAGAACATCAACGTCCTGTTCACCCTGGTGCGGATGGACAACCGGGTCCACCTGGTGGCCCGCAGCCGCCTGGAGACGGTGGATGTGGGGGAGATCGCGGACGCCTTCGGCGGGGGCGGCCACGCCACCGCCGCCTCGGCCACGATCAAGGACCTCACCCTGTTCCAGGTGAAGGAGCGGCTGCTCCAGCTCTTGAAGGAGCGGGTCCGCCCGCTCAGGCAGGCCCAGGACATCATGACGGCGCCCGTGAAGGCGATCCCGGAGCGCTTCACGCTGCGCGGGGCGGCCGAGATCATGAATCGGTTCAATCTGGCCTACCTGCCCGTCGTGCGGGGGGGCGAGATGGTCGGCCTCATCACCCGCGAGGTAGTGGACAAGGGCATCTTCCACGGGCTGGGCGAGGTCCCCGTGCGCGAGTACATGTCCGGAGAGTTTCCGCGGGTGGCCCCGGAGGCCTCCCTGGTGGAGGTCCAGCGCCTCATGGTCGAGCGCAACCTGGGCTTTCTCCCCGTGGTGGAGGGCGGGAAGCTGCGCGGCGCGGTGACGCGGGCCGACCTGCTCCGCCATGCATACCAGGACCTGCTCACGCGGCCGACCTTTCCGGCCGGGGGCGAGCGCGAGCCGGGCGAGCCGCCCGCGCGCAACGTGGCCGCGCTCCTGGCCAACCGCCTGCCGCCCCGCATCCAGCAGCTCTTGCGCCTGGCCGGCACGGTGGCGGACCAGCTCGGGACCCAGGTCTATGCCGTGGGCGGCTTCGTGCGGGACCTCATGCTCCGGCAGGAGAATCTGGACGTGGATCTGGTGGTGGAGGGGGACGGGATCGCCTTCGCCGAGGCCCTGGCGCAACACCTCCAGGCCAAGGTCACCAGCCACCGGACGTTCGGCACGGCCATCCTCACGCTGCCCGACGGCTTCAAGATGGATGTGGCGACGGCGCGCACCGAATACTACGAGGCTCCGGCGGCCCTGCCCACCGTGGAGCACGGCTCCATCAAGATGGACCTGTACCGGCGGGACTTCACCATCAACGCGCTGGCGGTGCGCCTGAACGCCGACCGCTACGGGGAGCTGCTGGACTTCTTCGGCGGGCAGCAGGATCTCCGGGACAAGATGCTCCGCATCATCCACAACCTGAGCTTCGTGGAGGACCCCACCCGGATCCTGCGCGCGGCACGCTTCGAGGTGCGCTTCGGCTTCCATCTGAGCCGGCACGCGGAGCAGCTCGCCAGGAATGCCGTCCAGATGGGCCTGCTGGAAAAGCTGGCGGGGACGCGGATCAGCACGGAGCTCAAGCTGGCCCTCCAGGAGGCCCGCCCCTTCGCCATCCTGCAGCGGCTGGACCAGCTCGGGGTTCTCACGGCCATCCATCCCCGGCTGATGCTGCCGCCAGGGATGGAGCAGCGCTTCCAGCGGGTCGGGGAGGTCCTGACCTGGTACGGCCTGCTTTACCAGGAGAGGGCCCCCAGCGTTTGGATGGTGTACCTGCTCACGCTCCTGGCGGAGCGGAAGAGCGCCGAGGCCCGCGCCATCCTGCGGCGGCTGAACCTGCCCGCGCGGGTCGCCGGGACGGTGGGGGACGCCCTGGCGCGACTGCGGGCGCTGACGCGACAGTTTCTCCAGGCGCGGGAGCTGCCGCCCAGCCGGGTCTACCGGTGGCTGGTGGACGCCTCCCTGGAGTGTGTCCTGGCCCTCATGGCCCGCATGGAGCGGGCCGAGGTGCGCAAGGCCATCGGGGATTTCCTCACCACGTCGCGCCAGGTCCGCCCCATCCTTGGAGGCGACGACCTGCGGGCCCTGGGCATCCGGCCGGGCCCCATCTACCGGGACATCCTGAACTCGCTGCTGTACGCCCGGCTGGACGGCCACGTCCAGAGCCGGGATGACGAGCTGCGGTTCCTCCGCCGCCGCTTCGCCAAGGTATTGCCAGCCGGCGAGCCGGAACGGGGACCTCGACAATTGACAAACCGGAGGGGATCGGGTAGGGTTCGCTAATCGCTCGGGGGCAAGAATTCTCATGGTCGATCTCGCCAGCACGATTCGGGACCTCGCGGTCCGCATTCCGGTCTTCCTCCTGGCCTTGACGATTCACGAGGTTGCGCACGGCTGGATCGCCAACCGGCTGGGCGATCCCACGGCGAGACTCCAGGGCCGCCTGAGCTTGAATCCCCTGGTGCACCTGGACCCCATCGGGACGCTGGCCATCGTCCTGATCGGTTTCGGCTGGGCCAGGCCCGTGCCCGTGGACTACCGGTACCTGAAACGGCCCCGCCGGGACCTGATGCTGATCGCGGCGGCGGGGCCGGCGAGCAACGTGATCCTGGGGGCGGCGTGCGCCTTCCTCTATCGGATGCTTCCCTGGGGGGCGGCCGGCCCCGAGCTGGCATGGCTCGTCCTGCCGCTGCGGAGCATGCTGCGCATGGGGGTATGGGTCAACGTGGTGCTGGCCGTGTTCAACCTGCTTCCCATCCCGCCCCTGGACGGCAGCCGGGTCGTCTCGGGAATCCTGCCCGTGCGCCAGGCCATCAGTTACAGCCGGCTGGAGCCGTACGGCTTCCTCCTCATCTTTCTGCTGTTCTTCTCGGGGATCATGGACCCGGTGTTCGGTGTGGCGGTCCGCACGTTGACGCTCGCCCTGTTCCGGATGTGGGGATAACTGAGAGCCGCGAGCCGAGAGCCGCGAGACGGGAACCAGGGCAAGAGACGACGGTTTACCTTTCACGCGGAGAGGGAATGAATCGAAAGCGGGTGTTGAGCGGGATGCGCCCGACCGGACGGCTGCATCTGGGCCATCTGTTCGGAGCCTTGGACAACTGGAAGAAACTTCAGGCGGAGTATGACTGCTTCTTCTTCATCGCCGACTGGCACGCCCTGACCACGGACTACGCCGACCCCTCCCAGATCAAGACCTACACCATCGAGGTGGTGTTGGACTGGCTGGCCTCCGGCCTCGACCCGAAGCAGGCGACGTTCTTCGTCCAATCGCGGCTGCCCGAGCACGCGGAGCTGCACCTGCTGTTCTCCATGTTCACGCCCCTGGCTTGGCTGGAGCGGGTGCCCACCTACAAGGAGCAGCGGGAACAGATCACCGACAAGGACCTGGGCACCTACGGCTTCCTGGGCTACCCCCTGCTCCAGGCGGCCGACATCCTCATCTACAAGGCCCACTATGTCCCCGTGGGAGTGGACCAGGTCCCCCACGTCGAGCTGACGCGGGAGGTGGCCCGGCGCTTCAACTTCCTCTACGCGCCGGTGCTGGTGGAGCCCGAGGCCCTGCTCACCGAGTTCCCCAAGATCCCGGGGACCGACGGGCGGAAGATGAGCAAGAGCTACGACAACGCCATCTTCCTGTCGGACAGCCCCGCAGAGGTGGCGGCCAAGATCAAGCCCATGATCACCGACCCGGCCCGCAAGCGCCGGAGCGATCCCGGCAATCCCGAGCTGTGCCCGGTGTACGACCTGCACCGGGTCTTCACGCCCAAGGAGGAACGGGACTCGCTGATTGTCCCGGGCTGCACCACGGCCGGGATCGGCTGCCTGGACTGCAAGGAGGTGCTCCTCGAGCACATGCGGCCCGTGCTCGGGCCCATCTCCGGGCGCCGCGCCGAGCTGGCGCGCGACCCGGATACGGTCCTGGCCATCCTGGAAGAAGGGACGGCGCGGGCCAAGAAGGTGGCAAGCGAAACCCTGCAGGAGGCCAAGGCAGCCATGCAGATCGTCTGAGGTCGCTCGGCCGCAGGGCCCGCGAGGGGGTCCCGCGAGAGCGGCGGGGGAGTGAGGGATGGACACGCGCGATCGGTTCATGGAAGAGGCGCTGACCTTTGACGACGTCTCGCTGCGTCCCGGGAGGTCCGACATCCTCCCCAAGGATGTGGACGTCTCCACGCGCCTGACTCGGAATATCCGGATCAACATCCCCATCATCAGCGCCGCGATGGATACGGTCACCGAGGCCCGGCTGGCCATCGCCCTGGCGCGCGAGGGTGGGATCGGGGTCATCCACCGGGCCTTCGAGGCCGAGCGGCAGGTGGCGGAGGTGGACAAGGTCAAGAAGTCGGAATACGGGATGGTGGTGGATCCCATCACCATGGCCCCGGAGCAGCGCCTGTATGAGGCGCTGGAGGTGATGGAGCGGTACCGCATCTCCGGGGTGCCGGTGACCAAGAACGGGAAGCTGGTGGGCATCCTCACCAACCGCGATCTCCGATTCGAGACGAAGCTGGACCTGAGGATCGCCGAGGTGATGACCCGGGAGAAGCTGGTGACGGCGCCGGTGGGGACCACGCTGGAGGAGGCCAAGGAGATCCTGCACCGGCACCGGATCGAGAAGCTGCCGGTGGTGGACGAGGAGTTCAACCTGAAGGGGCTGATCACGATCAAGGACATCGAGAAGCGGATCAAGTACCCGAATGCCTGCAAGGATGTCCTGGGCCGCCTGCGCGTGGGCGCGGCCGTGGGGGTCGGCCCGGATGAGCTGGAGCGGGTGCCGGCCCTGCTCAAGGTGGGCGTGGATGTCCTGGTGGTGGACACGGCCCACGGGCACTCGGCGGGCGTGCTGGAGATGGTTCGGAGCATCAAGCGGCGCTACCCCGAGGCGCAGGTGGTGGCGGGCAACATCGCCACGGCCGAGGCGGCGGAGGAGCTGATCCAGGCCGGGGCCGACGCCATCAAGGTCGGGATCGGTCCCGGTTCGATCTGCACGACGCGCGTGGTGGCGGGGGCGGGCGTCCCCCAGATCACCGCCGTCATGGACTGCGCGGCGGTGGCGGTCAAGCGGGACGTGCCGGTCATCTCGGACGGCGGCATCCGCAGCTCGGGCGACATCACCAAGGCCATCGCCGCCGGCGCCCACAGCGTGATGCTGGGGAGCCTGTTCGCCGGCACCGAGGAGAGCCCGGGGGAGACCGTCCTGTTCCAGGGGCGGACGTACAAGGTGTATCGGGGCATGGGCTCCCTGGGAGCGATGCAGTCCCGGGCGGGGCGCGAGCGGTACTTCCAGGACATCGAGGCGGACTCGGACAAGCTGGTGCCCGAAGGGATCGAGGGGCGGGTGCCCTACAAGGGGCCGCTGTCGGCGCTGGTGTACCAGCTCGTGGGCGGGCTGCGCTCGGGGATGGGCTACTGCGGCTGCCGGAACATCGAGGAGCTGCGCACCAAGGCCAGGTTCGTTCGGATCACCAGCGCGGGCCTGCGCGAGAGCCACGTCCACGACGTGATCATCACCAAGGAGGCGCCGAACTACCAGCTGGAGCGCTGAGAGCCGAGAGCCGCGTCCTCCTCGCCCCCAGCTTCTCCTCCACCCCGCGGGTCCCCGGGGGAAGGACGGGACGAGGGGCTGCACCGATCCGAGCCGTGCCCATGGACAGGATTCTCATTCTCGATTTCGGCTCCCAGTATACGCAGCTGATCGCGCGGCGGGTGCGGGAGCTGAAGGTCTACTCCGAGATCCATCCCTTCCACATGCCGGTGGCCGAGATCACGGCCTTCCGGCCCAAGGCCCTGATCCTCTCCGGCAGCCCCGCCAGCATCTACCAGCCGAACGCGCCGAAGCCCGATCCGGCGATCCTCGACCTGGGGCTCCCGATCCTGGGGATCTGCTACGGCCTGTGCGTCCTGGTGGACCTCTCGGGGGGCGAGGTGTCGCGGGCGGCCCGGCGGGAGTACGGTCCGGCCGACCTCCTGGTAGATCAGGCGGGGGAGCTGTTCACCGATCTGCCGCCGACCCTCAAGGTCTGGATGAGCCACGGCGACAAGGTGGACGCGCTGCCGCCGGCGTTTCAGGTGCTGGCCCACACCGGCAACTCCCCCTACGCGGCCTGCCGGCATCGCGAGCGCCCGTTCTTCGGCGTGCAGTTCCATCCCGAGGTGGTGCACACCCCGCAGGGGAAAGCCATCCTGGCCAACTTCCTGTTCAAGGTCGCCAAGTGCGAGCCGACGTGGGACATGAAGTCCTTCGTGGCGAGCAGCGTGGAGAAGATCCGGGAGCAGGTGGGGAAGGGGCGCGTCATCTGCGCCCTGAGCGGCGGGGTGGATTCGTCGGTGGCGGCGCTTCTGGTCCACCGGGCGATCGGCGACCGGCTGACCTGCGTGTTCGTGGACAACGGCCTCCTGCGGATGAACGAGGCGGGCGAGGTGGCGGAGACCTTCGGGACACACCTGGGCCTGAACCTCGTCAGGGTGGATGCCAGCGAGCGGTTCCTCAAGGCGCTCGGCGGCGTGACCGATCCCGAGCGGAAACGGAAGATCATCGGGGCCGAGTTTATCGCCGTGTTCGAGAGAGAGGCGAGGCGCCTGGGCACGATTGACTTCCTGGCCCAGGGGACGCTCTATCCCGACGTGATCGAGAGCGTGTCGGTGAAGGGCCCCTCGGTCACCATCAAGACCCACCACAACGTCGGGGGACTCCCCGAGAAGATGGGCTTCAAGCTGGTGGAGCCGTTACGCGAGCTGTTCAAGGACGAGGTGCGTGAAGTGGGGCGGGAGCTGGGGCTGCCGGACACCATCCTCTGGCGGCAGCCGTTCCCTGGTCCCGGCTTGGCCGTGCGCTGCCTGGGGGAGGTCACGCGGGAGCGGCTGGATCTGCTGCGCAGAGCCGACGCGATCGTGGAGGAGGAGATTCGGAAGGCGGGTCTGTACCGGGACATCTGGCAGGCCTTCGCCGTCCTGCTTCCCATCCGGACGGTGGGGGTCATGGGCGACGAGCGAACGTACGAGCATGTGGTTGCCCTGCGGGCCGTCCACAGCCAGGACGGCATGACGGCCGACTGGGTGCGGCTACCCTACGAGGTCCTGGCCACCATCAGCAGCCGGATCGCCAACGAGGTCAAGGGCGTCAACCGGGTCGTCTACGACGTGAGCAGCAAGCCCCCGAGCACGATCGAGTGGGAGTGAACCACGGGGCTGCGGTCCTGCCCTGGATAACTGCCGCACCGCCGCACGCAGTGACGATGACCGAAGGGCCGCGGGATTTGGCAGACTTCATCCTGGAGAACGACCTCCAGGCGGAGATCGTGGCGCCGGGGGCGCACATGCCCACGGTGGATGCGGCCGCCGGGGCCATGAAGGTGGCGCCGGAGCAGATCTTCAAGTCCATCCTGTTCCAAGCCAAGGACGGGCGGTGCGTGATGGTGGTGGCCTGCGGGAACGCGCGGGTGGATCTCGGCCGGGTCGAGGCGATCACGGGCCTGGACGGACTCAAGCTGGCGAAGCCGGACGTGGTGTTCGCCAAGACGGGTTACCCCGCGGGCGGGACGCCCCCCGTGGGGCACCGGGAAAAGTTTCCGGTGATCGTGGACAGCCGGGTGGCCACCCAGGAGTGGGGCTACGCGGGGGGCGGGCAGCCGGAGTTGCTGGTGAAGATCAGGCCGGCGGACATCATTCGGCTGACCGGCGCGACGGTGCATGACGTCCTCGTGGACTGCGTGGGGCGGAAGGCCTAGCCCAGAGGGCAGAGGTCGGAAGACAGAGGACAGAAGACGACGGACCTGATGGCTGAGGGCTGAAAATGCCGCGCGCGGATTTCGTGCACCTGCACCTGCACACGCAGTACTCGCTGCTGGACGGGGCCTGCCAGCTCGACAAGCTGATGGCCAAGGCCAAAGAGCACCGGATGCCGGCCCTGGCCATGACGGACCACGGCAACCTCTTCGGTGCGGTGGACTTCTACGCCCTGGCCAGCAAGGAGGGGATCAAGCCCATCGTGGGCTGCGAAGTGTACGTGGCCCCCAAGAGCCGGTTCGAGCGGACGCCCGAGGACGGCCAGTACGAGGGGGCGAACCACCTCACGCTCCTGGCCCGGGACCTGACCGGCTACAAGAACCTGATCAAGCTGGTCACGGCCGGTTACCTGGAGGGCTTCTACTACAAGCCGCGCATTGACCGGGAACTGTTCGCCCAGCATGCCCAGGGGCTGCTGGCGCTCTCGGGCTGCCTCAACAGCGAGTTCTGCCACGCCCTGCTGGGCAGCGACGAGGCCAAAGCGACCGAGACCGCCCGCTGGTACATGGACGTGCTGGGGCGCGAGAACTTCTACCTGGAGATCCAGGACCATGGTCTCACCGAGCAGCGCACGGTGAATCGGGGGCTGCTGCGCGTCGCGAAGAAGCTCGGCCTTCCCGTGGTGGCGACCAACGACGTGCACTACCTCAACGCCGCGGATGCCAAGCCGCACGAGGTGCTCCTCTGCATCCAGACCGGCAAGACCATGAAGGACCCGGACCGGTGGCGCTTCAGCGCGCAGCAGTTCTACTTCAAGTCGCCGGCCGAGATGCAGGCCCTGTTCGCCGAGCTGCCCGAGGCCCTGAAGAACACCGTCGGCGTGGCCGAGCGCTGCAATCTGGAACTCCGATTCGGCCAGATCCTCCTGCCCAAGTACACGGTCCCGGAGGGCTACACCCTGGACTCGTACCTGAGGAAGCTGGCCGAGGAGGGGCTGCGCAGGCGTTTCGAGAATCCCGGCCCCGAGGTGATCCAGCGGCTGAACCGCGAACTCCACGTCATCGAGAAAATGGGCTTCGCCGGCTACTTTCTCGTGGTCTGGGACTTCATCAGCTTCGCCCGGTCCCGGGGAATCCCGGTGGGCCCCGGCCGCGGGTCGGCGGCCGGGTCCCTGGTGGCGTACTGCCTGGGCATCACCAACATCGACCCGCTGCGCTACGGGCTGCTGTTCGAGCGGTTCCTCAACCCCGAGCGGATCAGCATGCCCGACATGGACATCGACTTCTGCTACGAGCGCCGGGGCGAGGTCATCGAGTACGTGACCCGCAAGTACGGTGAGGAGAACGTCTCCCAGATCATCACCTTCGGAACGCTGGGGGCCAAAGCGGTCATCCGGGACGTGGCGCGGGCCATGGGCATGACCTACGCCGAGGGGGACAAGATCGCCAAGATGGTGCCCAACGTCCTGAACATCACCCTGGAGGAGGCCCTGAAGGATTCCGCCCCCCTCCGCGAGGCGGTGGAGAAGCGGCCCGAGGTGGCCGAGCTCATGGAGACGGCCAAGGTCCTGGAGGGTCTGACCCGCCACGCCTCGACCCATGCGGCCGGCGTGGTCATCAGCAACGAGCCCCTCATCGAGCACGTGCCGCTGTACAAGGGGGCCAAGGGAGAAATCACGACCCAGTACGCCATGGGGGCCATCGAGAAGATCGGCCTGCTCAAGATGGACTTCCTCGGCCTCCGGACCCTCACGGTCATCGCCAACACGGTGAAGCTCATCCAGCAGAGCCGGGGCGTCAGCCTGGACATGGACCGGATCCCCCTGGACGACGCCAACACGTACCACCTGCTGGGCGAGGCCAGGACCTTCGGCGTGTTCCAGCTCGAGTCTGCGGGGATGCGCGACCTCCTGCGCCAGCTCCGTCCCAACCGGATCGAGGACATCATCGCCCTGGTGGCCCTGTACCGGCCGGGGCCCATGCAGCTCATCCCCGACTTCATCGAGCGCAAGCACGGCCGGACCAGGGTGACCTACGATCACCCCCTGATGGAGGAGATCCTCAAGGACACCTACGGGATCATGGTGTACCAGGAGCAGGTGATGCGGATCGCCTCGGACCTGGCGGGCTTCAGCATGGGCGAGGCGGACATCCTGCGCCGGGCCATGGGCAAGAAGAATCCGGAGCTCATGGCCGAGCAGCGGAAGAAGTTCGTGGAAGGCGCCGTCGCCCACGGGGTTCCGGAGAAGAAGGCGGAGCGGATCTTCGGCTTCATGGAGCAGTTCGCCGGCTACGGCTTCAACAAGTCCCACTCGGCCGCCTACGCCATCATCGCCTATCAGACCGCCTACCTCAAGGCCAACTACCCGGTGGAGTTCATGGCCGCGCTGCTCACCTCCGAGATGGCCGACACGGACAAGATCGTGAAGTACATCGAGGAGTGCCGGGCCATGGGGATCGAGGTCCTGCCCCCGGACGTGAACGAGAGCAGCAACGACTTCGCGGTGGTGGGCGAGAAGATCCGCTTCGGCCTGGTGGCGGTGAAGAACGTGGGCGAGGCCGCCATCCAGTCCATCCTGGCGGCGCGGCGGGATCAGGGGCGGTTCCGCGATCTGTACGACTTCTGCGAGCGGGTGGATCTGCGCCTGGTGAACAAGCGCGTCATCGAGAGCCTGATCAAGTGCGGCGCCTTCGATTCCCTGGGGGCGCGGCGGGCCCAGCTCATGGCCGTGGTGGACAAGGCCATGGAGGCCGCGTCCGCGGCCCAGCGCGACCGGGCCCACGGGCAGGTCTCGCTCCTGGACATGCTGTCCGCGGCGGGGGCGGCCCCCCGCGAACGTGGGGCGCTGCCCGATCTGCCGGAGTGGGACCGGCCGCAACTCCTGGCCGGCGAGAAGGAGACCCTGGGATTCTACGTCACGGGCCACCCCCTGGCGGAGTACCGCGGCCTCATCGCCAGGTCCACGACCGTGACGACGGAGGATCTGGCCGCGCTTCCCGACCGGTCCACGGTGACGCTGGGCGCCATCGTCACCGCCATCAAAGAGATCAACACCAAGAACGGGGACCGCATGGCCTTCGTCACCCTGGAGGACATGCAGGGCTCGGTCGAGGCGGTCGTCTTCCCCGATCTGTACCGGTCCAGCCTGCTGCACCTGGCCAAAGATTCGGTCCTCCTGGTGAAAGGGCAGGTGGACATCGGCGAGGAGACGGTGAAGCTTCTGCTGAGCGAGGTCCAGCCCCTCAGCCTCTCCGGCCACGGGGGCTTGCCCCTGGTCGAGGTGACGCTGGCCGGCGATGCCGCCAGCCCGGAGGGATTGCGCCGCCTGAAAGCGATCCTCGAGATGCACGCCGGAGCTTCCCCCTGGCGGCTGCACCTCCAGCTTCCCGAGGGGGGTCGGGTCACCATCGCGCCGTCCCCCGCGCTGACGGTGGCGGCGGACGACAGCCTTCGCCAGGACCTGGAGGCGGCATTCGGGGCCGGGTGTTGCAGGGTGGACTGACCACGGGGCGATAGCGACAGCGATATCCGACAGCGAACAAGGTCCTTTCGCTGTCCCTATCGGAACTCGCTATCGTCTTTTGGGGTTATTCGGTGCCGACCTACACGCTGGAATTCGAGCGGCCGATCCTGGAGCTGGAGGCCAAGATCCAGGAGCTGAAGCAGTTCGCCCAGGCGGAAAGGGTGGACGTGGCGGCCGAGATCGCCCGCCTGGAGCGGAAGGTGGCCCGGCTCCAGGAAGAGGTCTTCGCCAATCTCACCCCCTGGCAGCGGACCCAGATCGCCCGGCATCCCAACCGCCCCTATGCCCTGGACTACATCCGCCTGATGCTGACCGATTTCATCGAGCTGCACGGGGACCGCGCCTTCTCCGACGACAAGGCCATCGTCGGCGGCTTGGCCCGGCTGGAGGGGGCGCCCCTGGTGGTCATCGGCCACCAGAAGGGCCGGGACACCAAGGAGAAGCTGGCGCGCAACTTCGCCATGGCTAATCCCGAAGGCTATCGCAAGGCCCTGCGCCTGATGAAGCTGGCGGAGAAGTTCGGCAAGCCGGTCCTCACGCTGGTGGACACGCCGGGCGCCTATCCGGGGATCGGCGCCGAGGAGCGGGGTCAGGCCGAGGCCATCGCGCGCAACCTGCGCGAGATGTCGGAGCTGCGCGTCCCCATCGTCGTGGTGATCACGGGCGAGGGAGGCTCGGGCGGCGCCCTGGGGATCGCCGTGGGGGACACGGTGCTGATGCTGGAGTACGCCATCTACGCTGTGATCTCTCCCGAGGGGTGCGCCTCCATCCTGTGGCGCGACCCGGCCAGGGCGCCCGAGGCGGCGGCGGCCATGGGGATCACGGCCGAGACGCTGCAGCGGTTGGGGGTGATTGACGCGATCGTGCCGGAGCCGACGGGAGGCGCCCACCGCAACCATGAGGAGGCAGCCAGCACGTTGAAGGGCTTCCTGGTGAAGGCGTTCGACCGGCTCCGCCGGATCCCCCCGGACGAGCTGCTGGAGCAGCGCTACCAGAAGTTCCGGCGGATGGGGGTGTTCGAAGAGGGCTGACCCCTCGCCCGGACCGGCACGGCTGGGGCGCCCGCGGGATGATCCGGGGCGCCTTTCCTGTTTGGCACGGCCATCCTGGCTCCAGGGGGCCTATCCCGGAAGGGGGGGAGCATGCTCTTCATGGTCATCGAGCGGTTCAAGAATCGGGACGCCAAGGCCGTCTACCGGCGCTTCCGCGAGCAGGGGCGCATGGCGCCCGAGGGGCTCACCTATGTGGGGAGCTGGATCGAGGCGAACTTCGACCGCTGCTTCCAGCTCATGGAATGCGACGACCCGCGGCTGTTCCAGCAGTGGGTCACCCGCTGGCAGGATCTGATCGAGTTCGAGTTCGTTCCCGTGGTCCCGTCCAAGGAGACGGTGGAGACGATCACGCCGCTCCTCTAAGAACGGCGGGCCGGGACGGCAAGAACGGGCGCCGCGCGGCGAGAGATAGGCGGATTGTCGGAGCCGAGAGGAGACGACTCCTTATGCCCATCCTCGAACACCAACCGCTCGAATCGCTGGCCCAAGGCATCTTTCAGGCTATCGGCGTCCCCGGGGACGGGGCGGCGTGGATGGCCCAGCTCCTGGTGCGGGCGAATCTGCGCGGGCACGACTCGCATGGGGTGATCCGCATCCCCCAGTACATTGCCTCGTGGCGCAAAGGCGAGGCCGATCCCGCCGCCGTGCCGCGGATCGTGCAGGAGGGACCGGCCACGGCCCTGGTGGACGGCAGGCTGGGATTCGGACAGATCGTCGCCCGTCGCGGAATGGAGGTGGCCATGGAGAAGGCGGCGGCGATCGGCGTCGCGACCGTCGGCGTCTTCAACAGCAACCACATCGGTCGTCTGGCGGATTACACCGAGATGGCTCTCACGCGAAACATGCTGGCCATCCTGGCGGTCAACGCCGGCGGCGCCGGACAGCGCATGGCCCCCTGGGGGGGCCGGGCCCCGCGCCTCAGCACGAATCCCATCGCCTTCGCCTGCCCGGCCGGCAACGCCACGCCCATCAGCTTCGACATCGCCACCACCGTGGCCGCCGAGGGAAAGGTCCGGGTCAAGCGGAACCGGAAGGAGCCGATGCCGTTGGGCTGGGTCCTGGATGCTGCGGGTCGTCCCACCACGGACCCCAACGCCCTTTACGCCGATCCGCCGGGCAGTCTCCTGCCGGCCGGCGGGCACAAGGGGTACTGCCTGGCCCTGATGATCGAGATCCTGGCGGGAATCCTGGCCCGGGGGGGATATTCCACGGAACATCCCGGTCCCATCCGGAACGGGATGTTCATGATCGTGGTGGACATCGCGCGGTTCGTCCCGCCGGCCACCTTCCGCGCCGAGGTGGATGACCTGATCCGGTACCTCAAGACCTGCCCCACGCTGCCCGGAACGGACCGGATTCTCACGCCGGGGGAGCCGGAGGCGATCACCGAGGCGAAGCGCCGCCAGTCCGGCATCTTCGTCGAGGATCAGACCTGGTCCCAGATTCAAGACCTGGCCCGCGAGTTGGGGGTGGCGATCCCGCCGGTTGGGCGAGGAGGAGGGAGCGAGGGCGGCCTATGCGAGAGCGGGAGTGGCGTCCGCTGAAGGTGCGGGGGCTGGGTCTCTGGGGGGTCGCGCTCCTGGCCGTTGCGGGCTGCGAGTATCGCGTTCCGGCAGTGACCAGGCTTCCCGTCCGGATCGCGATCGAGAATCCCGGGCACCTGCGGGTGGCGGTGATCGCCCCCAGCAGGCGCGCCCTGGCTCCCCAGGAGCTGGGGGCCTTCCAGCGCGCGGGCCGGCGGTGGGACTACGCGGTCCAGTTCACGGAGACGGCCGGCGTGGGCGTCCAGTTCCGCGAGGTGCAGGCCACCGTGCGGAGCTTGGCCGGCGTCGCGGCCACCCGCACGATCCCCCTGGCCAGCCGGGTGGAGCCGCACGGGAGCACGCCCGTCTCCATCCAGGCTACCCTGTCCACCTCCAACCCGGAAGAGCCGGAGAATCTCACCGGGGTGGAGGAGCTGGTGTTCCTCGGCGCGGACGATCGGGGGGCGCCGGTGCGGGTGATCGTCCGGGTGCCGTTGGAGTAAGAGGGGGGAGGGGGCGCGGGGCTAGCCTTACTCGGTGGCGTAGGGGCGGAGGATCTCCGGCAGCTCGGCCGTAAACGCCGAGCGGGCTATGATCCGGTCGCATCCGGCCTCGGCGGCCGCCTTCTTGAGGGCAATGTCCACGTGGGAAAGGAAGCCGAGCAGGGCCACCCCTCGGAGATGCGCGTCCGCCTTCACCTGCCGGATCGCCTCCAGGGGCCGGCAGCGGTCGGCGTTCAGGTCGAAGATCAGAAGGCCCGGGCGCTCTGCCCGGGCCTTCTCCATCACGTCCTCGGGGGATCCCACCAACAGCAGCGGCACGTCGAGCTGCCGGGCGGTTTCGACGATCTTTGCGCCGAAGAACAGATCGTCAATCGCAGCCAGGACGCGAGCCACGGCCCTCCCCACCCCAGCGGTTCCGCCTAGTCTTCCTTCTTCAAGACCTTGGCCACCCGCGGCGCCCTGAGCCGATGCGGCGACTGCAGCCCCGAGCCGAGTAGCGGCCGGACGTAGAACAGGAAGGCACCGGTCACATCGTTGCCATCCTCGTTGATGAACTCGTCCGGCATGGTCCGCGTCTTGGCCGCGATCTCTTCCAGCGAGGTGAGCCGGTAGTCCACGGAGTAGTTCCCGGTCCGGTGGATGGTGACCGAGCCGTCCAGGTTGTGCCAGAGGGCGAACTGGACCGCCCGCTCGCCCACCTCGCGCGCCTCGTGCTGGTCCACGTCCGACACGCAGCCGAAGAAGGACCGCTGCAGGTACCCGAACGTATCGGAGCGCACCCGTTTGATCTTGAGCTGCCGCTTCACCTGCTCGGCCAGCAGATCCCCCAGGGCGCCGGTCCCGGAGAGCTGGATGTTGCCGTGGGCATCTCGCTCGACGCGGTCCATCAGCTTGGTGATGATGGGGTTGCCCTCGCCATCCACGATCCCCTCGGACACCGCCACCACGCAGCGGCCGAACCGGTCGTGGGTGGCGCGAACATCCTTCAGGAACTTGTCCACGCTGAAGGGCCGCTCCGGCAGGTAGATGAGGTGGGGCCCGTCGTCGGGGTACTTCCGGGCGATGGCCGAGGCGGCGGTGAGGAAGCCGGCGTTGCGGCCCATGACGACGGCGATGTAGACGCCCGGCAGGGCCGCGTTGTCCAGGCTGGCCCCGATGAAGGCCTGGGCGACGAAGCGGGCCGCCGAGCCGTATCCGGGAGTGTGGTCGTTCACCACCAGGTCGTTGTCAATCGTCTTGGGGATGTGGATGGCCCGGAAATCGTATCCCGCCTTCTCGGCCTGCTGGTTCACGATGCGGACGGTGTCGGCCGAGTCGTTGCCGCCGATGTAGAAGAAGTAGCGGACGTCGTGCGCCCGCATCACCCGGAACATCTCCAGGCAGTACTTCTCGTCGGGTTTGTCCCGGGTGGAGAACAGGGCCGAGGCCGGGGTCATGCCCACCTGCTCCAGGTTGTGGGTCGTCTCCTGGGTGAGGTCCAGGAAGTCCTCGTTGACGATCCCCCGGACGCCGTGGACGGCCCCGTAGACGCTGGTGACCTGCGTGAATTTCCGCGCCTCCAGCACGACGCCGACCATTGACTGGTTGATAACGGCGGTGGGGCCGCCGCCCTGCGCGACCAGGACCTTGCCTTGCAGCTTCATGCGATCCTCCTGCGCCCCCTCCCCGCAAACCCGAGAACGGTTCCGCCCACGCGCGGGCCGGTATCCTCGTGGAAATGGTAACACGCTCGGCGGAGGCCGGTAAAGGGGAAAGGGCCGATGAGGACGCCCGGCGGACAAGGCGGCGTGAAACGGGGGCGAAAGGTTCCCGGCGCTCCGGTTACTTCGCCAGCACGCGGGAGAGCTCGAGGAGGTGCAAGTCCAGCGGCTTCTTCTTCCCGACCACCTCGGCCAGTGGTGTGGTCTTCACCTCACCCCGGATGTAGCCCACCAGCACCCCGTGCTCGCCCCGGGCGAGGGCCTCGGTCGCGCCCGCCCCGAGCCGGGTGGCCAGGATGCGGTCGAAGGCGCCCGGCGCGCCGCCCCGCTGGACGTGCCCCAGGGTCGTGACCCGCAGGTCGAAGCCGATCTCCTCCCGATGATCCCGGAAGTAGGCGGCCATGGCCTCGGCGTTGTACTTCGCCCCCTCGGCCACGACGACCAGGGCGTGGGGCTTGCCGCGCTGGTAGGCCGTCCGCAGCTCGTTGGCCACGCTGCCCGGATCCGTCTCGAACTCGGGGATCACCACGGCCTCGGCCCCGCCGGCGATCCCGGCCATCAGGGCGAGGTACCCGCAGTCCCGGCCCATGACCTCGACCAGGAAGGCCCGTTGATGCGACGAGGCGGTCGTCTTCAGCCGGTCAATGGCCTCCAGGGCGATGTTCAGGGCCGTGTCCACGCCGATGGTGATGTCCGAGCCGTACAGATCGTTGTCGATCGTGGAGGCGACCCCGACCACCGGGAAGCCCATCTGGAAGAGGTGATGCGCGCCTGTCTGAGACCCGTTGCCCCCGATGACGACGAGGGCCTCGATCTCCCGCTCCCCCAGGTGGCGAATGGCGGTTCGCCGTCCGACCTCCGTCTCGAACTTGCGGCTCCGCGCGCTGCCCAGCATGGTGCCGCCCCGCTGAAGGATCCCACCCACGTCCCGCGCCGAAAGCGAGTCCATCAGGCCCGCGATCAGACCGGCGTAGCCGTTGCGGACGCCGAAGACTTCCCATCCCCGATCCAGCCCCGTCCGGACGACGGCGCGAATGGCCGCGTTCATTCCCGGGGCGTCCCCCCCGCTGGTCAGGACGGCAATCCGCTTCATGATGGGCCTCCTCGTGGTCGGGCGGTTACCCCCGATGGGCCGAATATTCCCGAGGGGAGAAAATCGGTATCCCTCCGAAGGTACCTATCCGCTTCAAATGGCGATCTCCGGAGATGATGTAATCTGCCCGGGCCTCGATGGCACACTCCAGGAACTTGTCGTCCGCGGGGTCGTCCCGGATGACGCAAAGCCTGCGGGTGGGAACTACCAGGAGGGTTCGCGTCGGATCTTCCAGCACATCCAGAAATGCCTCCACGAGGGTTTCGGGCACACCGCCCCGCCGGAGGACCGCCAGGTACTCCTGAAGAATCGGTGCGGAAAGACACAGGAGATCCCGCCCGTCGCGAATTCCGTTCAGGACCTGCCGGGGGGGACCGTGGCTGAGGAAGCTGGAGAGCAGGACATTGGTGTCCACCACCAGGCGGCTCACCGGGCAGCGCCTTTTCGGCTCTTTCGTGGATGCTGGCCCCTAACCTCTGCCACCAGCTTGGCGACCGCGCGTGGACCAACTCCGCCTCGCCGCAGGGACCGGCCGATGTCGTTCCATATCCGGTCGAAACTGGACCCGTACGCTTCGCCCCTTTCCAGATGGACCTTGGAAAGCCGGAAGGCCTGGCGAAGCAACCAGGAGATCGGCCGGTCCTGCTCCGTGGCCAAGCGCTTCAACTCCCGGAAGTCTTCCTCGGGGAGGACGATCGTTGTCCTGACCATGAGTGCCTCCTTCCGTTATGACATGCTCATACTATGTCACTCTCGCCCGGTCCGTCAAGGAATCATGCCGATCCTGGGACGCTGAGCCACAGGCTCTTCCCCGTGGCGGAAAGGTTGCGGCATGGCGATGGATACGGCGATGCTGGGGAATGGCGCATTCATCGAGCGGCAGGATGCGAAGGCTGTCCGCCCCCTGATGGGGGATTTCCAGTGCTCAGGTTGCCGGGCCCGGGATGCGAAAGACCGGGTGGCGCGACGCCTCGGCGCGAAAGGCGTCGAGTGGGGAATCGGGGGTGACATCGAAAAAGGGGCGGGTGATGGCCACCTCCGTCACGTACCGCCGGAGGACCGGCGCGCTCTCCTCCGGCCCTAGTTCGGCGATCCGCACCACTTCAGATCGGCTCCCCCGACGCAAGGTCACCATCCCGGCTGCCCGGGCATTCCGCACCCAGCCCACCTCTCCATACGGTGCCACAAGCCACCGCTGATGGCCCTCGATGACCAATGTCACCGGCGTTGAGCGCGGCTGGCCGCTCTTCCGGCCTTGCACGGTGAGAAGATACGTCCTGGGCGGTCCAAGGCCGGCTGCCAGCAGCGCCCGCACGAGCCAGTTCACGAGGCGCCGCCAGCCACTCAGCCGATATCTCGCCGCCATGTTCACCTCTCGTTATCGCCTGGGCCGATCTGCGCCACCGAAGGGTCCCGGGGCATCGGGTGGGGGTGCCTGGTGGTAGGGCAAACCAGGATCGGGATACCATGGATGACTGAAACCGAAACCCATTACAAATACCAGAATTTGACAAATCTTGTTATTCAGGGTATGGTTTGGCCGTACACGAACAGGAGGCTGCCATGAACGTATCGCTCACTCCAGAGCTCGAGTCGTTCGTCAATAAGAAAGTTGCGTCCGGCCGCTACAGCTCGGCTAGCGAGGTGATCCGCGAAGCCCTCCGGCTCCTCGAAGAGCAGGAAGCGCTCCGCGCGACCCGGCTTGCGGAGTTCCAAGCGGAGCTCGACCGGCGCCTCACCGAGGCCGACCGAGGGGTCTTTGTCTCCCCCACGGCGCTCCGCCAAGAGCTGCGCGCCCGCTCCCGCACGCGGAAGAAATCCGCGTGATGACCTCATTCCACCTGACGCCCAGTGCTAGTCAGGACGTCCTTGATATCTACGACTACATCGCGGCAGACAACCGAGATGCCGCCGACCGATTCGTCGACGAGCTTTACCGAGCTTTCGACCACCTCGCGACGTTTCCCCACACCGGGCACGCCCGCCCTGACCTCGCGGGTTCCCGCCCTCTTCTGTTCTGGCCGGTCGGCGCATACCTCATCATCTATCGCGCGCACAGCGAACCGCTGGAGATCATCGCCGTCGCGCACGCCGCACGGGACATTCCTACCTTCCTGCGCCTCCGCTAGCCCGGCCGGCCGCTCTTCCGGCCTCGCATGGTAAGCGGATACGTTCTGGGCAGCGAGGCCCGCTACCAATAGCGCCCGCACGAACCAGTTTCCCATCCCGCGCCACCCGCTCAGCCGATACCTTGCTGCCATCTTCGGGTATTCCTATCATCTGGCCCGGTCTGCGTCGTCGCGGAAGACGGTTGTCTGCTCGATCCCTCGCGCCATCACGCGGTGCGGGGTCTCCGGGCATCGAGCCTTGCTCGGCTGGGCATACCACGATCAGGATAGCAGGAAGCGACCAAGACTGGAACCTATCACCCGGTGTTGCGCCTTCAGAGTTGACCCAAGCATCAGCCTGGAGTAGTTTTTCGGCGACACGCCGTTGCCTCCCACTGATACTGCGGGCGGCGGCTTGAGGTCGGTCGGTTCCCGGGCTCTACGGGAAAGGGCAAGACTGACCAGTTCCCAAGTAGGTACGCATGGCCAAGAAAGCGTACTACACGATCACCGAGGCTGCTCGCATCCTAGGAGTCACGCGGGAATCCGTGTGGCAGTCCATCCAGGCAGGGCGCCTCAAGGCCCGCCTTCGTGCCGTCATGACCCGCGTCTGGGCTATCACGCCGGCCAGTCTCGCGCAGTACGAGGTCTCCGCTTCCCACCAAGAGCGGGGAAAAAAAACGTTGACTGCTTCATGCCATTAAGGTAGCATCCTTCCCGCGCGCTTCCAGCCCCCGCACGTCGGCAGCCACGCCGCGCGCCAAGATTTCGCTCGCTCTTTCTCGACGCCGAGGCGACTCCTCATCAAGTGCGTAGCATTCGCGGCCACCATTCCGGAAGGGGAGACGCCACGCCGCGGACGTGGATGATTCTTGCAAGAGCGTTGCTCCAAGGCATGAGGCTCGGCGTTCTGCTCATGCGGGGATCCGGCCCGAAAGGCGGGCGCGATGAAGGCTGGAGAGGACAGGCGACGGTTTCCACGGTTTGATCGGTTCTTGCCCCCGACAGAAAGGGGAGACTCCCAGGCGGGTCAGCCGCTGCTGATCAACATGAGCGCGGGGGGTATCTGCCTGTGGCTCCCCGACCCACCGACGATAGATCGACTGGGCAAGGTCCGGTTGTACTGGGACGGGCAGGAGCAGGCTCTGCCAGTTCGGCCGGTGTGGGTCCTGAAATACCCGAGAGCCCGCGACACCGGCAAGGAAGCTGACCAGCATGGCTGGCTCGTGGGTTTTGCCTTCCCCTCGGCGTCGGCCGATCCCGGGGGCAGCGCCCTTCCCTGGAACATCCCGCCGAGTACGCATATCGCCGTTGACCTCCTCCAAGAGAACAACTCATCCGCTCCAAGCGTCGGGGAGCGTGGAGGGGCCTCGCGACTCAGCCTTGACAGTCAGACTATTGACCACCTGAAAGTCGCCGCGGAGAGCCTCTTTCCCGTCCTGAGTAGACACTTCGCAGATGCCCACCTGGCGGTCACGTGCGGGCGCCTGGAACTCTCGGCCACTTTCCGATCGCTCGCCGAGTTGAATGGTCTCCAGGGGGCGGCGCCTGGTCGGCGTGCCATCCAGACAAATCACGCATCCTCGGTCCTGGCTGCTCCACAGGCTCACCGGGACGCCGGTGCCGCTCAGTGGACTGGAGATCAACCGCTCGCCGGCCGCCGGCTGCTTCTCACTGCGGCCACGGGCCTGCTGATTGTGGTGCTTGGCTGGAATGTTCTCCCCGGGCTCCTGCGTGGAGAGCGGGCCTCCCCCGCAGTGAAGGCTCCGACGCAGCCCCGGCCCGTTCCGGGGTGGGCCGCCGCGCTCAACCCGACCGCTCGGGAGGGGTGGATGGATCTCCAGGCGCGCTTTGGCTTAACCGACGCCACGGTCTCATCGGCCATTCGGATCTTGAAAGTGGATGACAAATACCCTCCGGGCCACATGTACCGTGACCTGACGGTATATCCCGTCCAGATCAGGCGGGCATTTGGAATCCTGGCGGATTTGGGGGCCGCAGGGCAGCGCGATCTCAAGGCGGTCACGGGAGATCTAGGGATGAGGCTCGTCAGCGGTGCGCGGTTCCCGGACGAGCCCCCGGGGGACCGCCATTCGGAGTTGAGCCGGGAACTGAACGACAATTCCGTGGTCCTTGCGGTTGTCGATCTGCTTTTCCGTCACCGGAATGATCCCGCGGTAAGGGACCTTCTCAACTCCCTGTGGCAGGCGCCTCCCAGGAAGGGATCTGACCAGAGCACGTTAATTCGAGCATTCCGGGGTCCTGGGAGTCCGTCGGAGTAATGGCGGCGATAAGGGACTGGCGCCATGGACAGTGAGATCGTCTGCCCGTTCTGCGGCCACCGCTGTCCCCTGGCGGGGGACCCGGTCCACCCGTCCGCGTTCGAGCGGCACGGGCGCTTCGACCTCTACCGCTGCCCGTGCGGGGCCGTGGGCTCGCCGAGCGGGGACATCTGGGTAGCCGGGTGGCCCATGGATGACGTGGTCCAAGTTCTCTGTCACGGCATCCTGGAGGTGGAGCGTGGAGCCTGCGACCTGAACCTGAACTACGTCACCCACACCGACCCGCCCATGCTCATGCTGTGGGCGAAGAGGCGGCCCGGCCCGGGCGGCAGATCCGGCCGCGATGAAGGAGGAAGATCATGCCGCAGTACAAGCGAGGAAACCGCTAGTGGATCGAGTACGAGCACGAGGGGAAGAGGTACCGCGAGAACGCCGGGCGCACCAACCGCGTGGCCGAACAGGCCCTAACCATCCGGCGTGGGGAGATCGTCGAGGCGAAGTTCAAGATCCAGACTGAGAGGCGAATGCCACCTTTGACACCGTCGCCAACGAGTACCTGGCCTGGGCCCAGGATAACCACCGCAGCGGCGCGCAGTTCGCCCGCGAGCGCCTGAACCGCCTCCTGCCATTCTTCCGCTGCGCCCTGTCAGAGGTACTGTCAGAGGCCAGAGGTACCGGACACCATTTCCCTCCTAACTCATTGATTCTGCGAGAGCCTGAATTCACTTTTCGGCCGGCGCATGAACGCGCGGGGCCCTGGGCAATGAACATCGGGATATGAGGGAGGATCAAAGGCCGCGATGGCCCGGTGCGCGTGGCAGGCAACGGTGTGGGCGAGCGCTCCCGCAAGACGGGGATGAGACCGGGAGGCTCGGGCGGGAGCGTATCGCTCTCGGTCTGGGCTGTCAACAGGAAAGCCCCACGCAAAAGAGCATGGGCTGGCGAGTCAATCCGCAGAACCCCTCAGCGGGCGATGGGCGATCTCTAGGAATGCTCGCTCGGTCTCGGCCACCGGCCTTGTAGGCTTCGGTGAGTCGGCGGGCTTTGCCATGGATTGCGTCGCGCTCAGGCAGGGACAAAGAGGGGGTCGCTCTCTGTGAGCAGGCTGGCGAGGGCGAGCAGATCCGCGACAGCTCCGGGGTCCTCAAGGTGCCCCAAGCAGTATGCGTCCACGAGTTCGCGGGCAGACATCTTCAGCCGGCGCTGGGCACCGCGCTCGATGCGCTGCACGATCTCGTCCCGGGTGAGTGTAAGGATTCCGTTCTCTTCCATGATCACTCCGGCTGGGTGTCGCCCCGTCGGACCAACCCTTTCTTTGAAGCTGGCCCACGGCGACACCCACCGAAACCATACTACCGCTCAGCTTAGGTGTCAACTCCAGCGTATCGCTTCAAGGCAGAAGAGTTTGCAGCCCGGAAAGGAAATGGCCCCTGACCCAACAGAAGTCAGGGGGCTTGAGGGGGGACTTGGTGCGCAACTTGCCCTCATCGCGGTGGCGGTGAGGGAGGCGGCGGTGGCGGCGGGACCGGGTAGCCCCATGGCGGGGGCTGCATGATCACCGGAATCTGGTGCCCCTTGGCGTACATGCACTGCTCATAGGCGATGTCGTAGCGCCACTGCACGGTTCCGGCGGCTGCTTGACTTGCCCCGACCCCGACCGCCGTTCCCCCAAGCGCCCCACTGCCGGCCCCGACGGCCGCCCCGAGCCCCGCCCCAAGGGCGGTTCCGATGGCGGCGCTGCTCAGGGCGGCTTCCGTGGAGGCCTGTCCGGGCGTCGTGCCCGCCTGCACGCTGGCCCACTGCCGGCACACCGCGTCATCCGCCTGGAACTGCTCGAAGGTCTTCCCCTGCCCCGGCAGGACCATTACGCTTGGGCCGGTGGCGATCGTGGCGCAGGCGCTCAGCCCAACCGCCGCGAGGAAGGGGACGAGACTCGAGGTCAGGCGCATGTCCACCCTCCACTCACGGGCTCGGCGGGTTCGCCGGCGGGACGACCGTCATCCAGCCCGGCGGGCACTCTTTGATGTAGGGGTAGTAACCCGGCGGGTTGGGGCAGTAGTACCAGTAATACGCCTGTTGCGCTGGAGGCTGCTGTTGGATGTACACGGGCGGCGCCTCCTGGACGACCACCGGCGGGGCAGCATAGTACGGGTAGGCCGGTTCCCACCACCAGGGGACCCCCCACCAAAAGCCGGAACCGATGAAAACCCGCGTCCTGACTTCGGGGTGCCTTCGGAAACCCCCATGCCAGGGGGGGTGCATTGGCCGCCCCGCATCCCCGCGGAAACCTGGATGCCAGGAGCTCCTCGGTTGGACCGCGCCATGCCCCCCCGCCGGCCTCGCGCCGCCTCCTTCTGCGAAACCGGGCCCTGCAGGCCCAAGGAGGAGGGCCGTCGTCGGAACGACCACAGAGACAAGCCCCGTTCGCATCTTACATCCCCCTTCGTTCGACCTCGGCGGTGCCTCGGCAGGCACGCCGCCGATCTGCTCGGTCTTTCCGCCCCGCAACGCTCCACTAAGGAACATCCCGGGGAACTCTGACGATTCCCCTACCCTATAGTACCCTCGCGCCGATCAAAGAGCTTCGGGCTCCTTCCACCGCACCCCTGGCTGCCATCTCTAAGTCCCCGCCACTCCAGGTATCGTTTGGTATGTTTCCGTTGACACCCTTTCGCGGCGGGCAGTATACTCCCCGGCTATGGGCGGCCGGATCCCCGCCGAGGTGGTCCGCGTCGCCCCTTTTGCTCTGGGCAGGGCCCTAGCGATGGAGGGAGAGGCGTGGAACGCAATCTGGCCCTGGAGGTGGTCCGGGTGACCGAGGCGGCCGCCCTGTCCTCCGCCAGGTGGATGGGGCTGGGCAACGAGAACGCCGC